>CAZWGY010000055.1:0-15415 GCA_964633575.1 uncultured Desulfobacteraceae bacterium | reverse complement strand
CGTGGCCTGACCGGAGAATATGACATCACGAGTATTGCGGGAGAACGGGTCAGGGCGTTTGTGCCATGGCCGTTGCCGCCGGCTTCTCCCCTGCAACTGGATAGCCAACGACAGAAGCTCCTGGAAAGAGCAACCCTGGCTCTGGGCCGTCTGGACAGCATCACTTTGCTTCTGCCGGATCCCGGGATTTTCCTCTACGCCTATGTCCGCCGCGAAGCGGTTTTATCGTCACAGATCGAGGGCACGCAATCCTCTTTGGCCCAACTGCTGCTTTTTGAATTGGAAGAATCGCCGGGCGTACCTTTTGATGATGTGGTGGAAGTGTCAAACTATGTGGCGGCCCTGAATCATGGTCTTAAGCGGCTGGAGGTGATGCCCCTTTGCAACCGGTTGATACGGGAAATGCACTCGGTGCTGCTTTCACGGGGCAGAGGGAGTGATAAAGCACCGGGAGAATTTCGCGGGTCCCAAAACTGGATCGGCGGCACACGTCCGGGCAATGCGATCTTTGTCCCGCCGCCACCCCATCGGGTCGAGGACTGCATGGCCGCGCTGGAAAGGTTCCTCAATGACCCGGACAATCCTTACCCGGTTCTCATTAAGGCTGCATTGGCGCATGTCCAGTTCGAGACGATACACCCGTTTCTGGATGGCAACGGCCGAATCGGGCGTTTGTTGATCGCGTTTATCCTTCATCATGATCGGGCGCTCTCTCAGCCTTTATTGTACCTGAGCCTCTATTTTAAACAGCATCGCGCCGAATATTACCGTCTCCTTGATCTGGTGCGAACCGGGGGAGACTGGGAGGCATGGGTCGATTTCTTTCTGGAAGGTGTTGAATATATTGCCTCGAACGCGGTGGAAACAGCAAACCGATTGCTCTCCCTGTTCAAACGGGACGAACAAAAAGCTCAAGCTCTCGGACGCGGCGCATCAACGGCGTTTCGGGTTTTTCGAATCCTCTGCGAGAAACCTCTGGTCAATCTCAACCAGATCTGCAAGCAAACGGGCATTTCCTTCCCCGCCGCGGCCAAAGCCGTGCAATCCATGGAAAAGATCGGTATTGTCCGCGAAATTACCGGACAGCAGCGCAACAGAGTCTTTGTCTATGACCGCTACCTTGCCATCTTAAACGAGGGGACGGATGTATGATGAAATGGGCAGAGGTATGTGTTGATGCCGGGCGGTATGTGGGGGCGTCGGCTCTTAATCATTGAACAGGAGCAAAGTAGGCCCATCCCCTAACCAAAAGCCGGATTGGCGTATGCCTGGGAAAACCCTGGACAGGCCTCGACCATCGTTTCGGCCAATGGATGCCGCTCACGGCGATTCTTTAAAGCCCGCCGATACGGAGCAAAAAACCCGGCCGGGCGACCAGTGTCGCCCTGCCGGGTTTTTTTTAGCTCTCGTCCGCCGCCGAACCACGACGGGCCGGCGGCGGGACTCGAATGAAACGCCGGAGCGTTAGATCAGCTTCTGGATCTGGTCCACCTGGGTGGTTTTCTCCCAGGTAAAGCCCGGCTCGTTCCGGCCGAAGTGGCCGTAGGCCGAGGTGGGGGAGTAGATGGGCCGCAGGAGGTCGAGGTATTCGATGATGGCTCGGGGCCGGAGGTCGAAGACTTCCAGGACGACCTCCCGGAGCCGGCTCTCCGGGACCTTGCCGGTTCCGTAGGTTTCCACCAGGACCGATACCGGCTCGGCCACGCCGATGGCGTAGGCGATCTGGACCTCGCATTTTCCGGCCGCGCCGGCCGCCACCAGGTTTTTGGCGATATGGCGCCCCATGTAAGAGGCGCTCCGGTCCACCTTGGATGGGTCCTTCCCGGAGAAACATCCGCCGCCGTGGCTGCCCTGGCCGCCGTAGGTGTCCACGATGATCTTCCGCCCGGTCAGCCCGCAGTCGCCCATGGGGCCGCCGATGACGAACTTGCCGGTGGGGTTGATGAAGTATTTGGTGTCTCCGTCGATCATCTCCCGGGGGATCGTTTTTTTGATCACTTCGTTGATGATGGCTTCCCGGAGCTCTTCGTAGGTGACGTCCGGCTTGTGCTGAGATGAGATCACCACGGTATCCACCCGCCGGGGGGTCCCGTTTTCATACTCGATGGTGACCTGGGACTTGCCGTCGGGCCGGAGGAAGTCCAGGGCTCCGTTTTTCCGAACCTTGGCCAGCCGCTTGGTGAGCTTATGGGCGTACATGATGGGCATGGGCATCAGCTCCGGGGTCTCTTCGCAGGCGTAGCCGAACATGATGCCCTGGTCCCCGGCGCCCTGGTCCTTGTAAAGCCCCTGGCCCTGGGTCACGCCCTGTGAGATGTCCGGGGACTGCTGGTCGATGCTGGTGATCACCGAGCAGGTTTGCCAGTCGAATCCCATCTGGGATGAATGGTATCCGATCTCCTTGATGGTGTCCCGGGCCACCTGGGGGATGTCAACGTAGCATTCGGTGGTGATCTCTCCGCCCACGAAGGCCAGGCCGGTGGTGACCAGGGTTTCGCAGGCCACCCGGCCGTTGGGGTCCTCGGCCATGATGGCGTCGAGGACCGCGTCGGAAATGGCGTCGGCCACCTTGTCCGGATGCCCCTCGGTCACGGACTCCGAGGTGAATAAATAGCTCTGATTGCCGTTCTGGGTGCTCATCTTCGAGCGCTCCTTTCTCTATATAGGTCAAACCGGCTTCCGCCATGCTCGCGACGGCGGATTCGCTTGACCCCGCGAAAGCGGGGCCTTCCGCGGTCACTGACATGACGGACGCACGGTAATGGCCCCCCGCGAAGGGGGGTAAATCAATTAGACGAACTCTTTAAGCAGCGTGTCGGGGATGTCCTTCTGCTTCTGCCCGACCATGGCGTAGTAGTACAATGGGGTGCCGTCCTGACAGAAGCGGTGACGGTACCGATGCCGGGCCTGGATGTCGAGGATGTTTTCTTCGGCCATCCGGTTGATGAGCTGGCAGAAGCCGGTGGAATCGGCGTTGCAGACGAAGTCCTCCTTGATGTTGAAGGCGACCCAGCCCGGCGAGGAGACCAGGTTATATCCCTGGGCAAATGCCATGGGCGGGATGTCGTCGAACCCCAGTGCCGCGACGATGGTCATGCAGTTGAAGTCTTCGGCGGTAAGGGACTGGGCTACCTTGTCGGGGAGCTGGGTCAGGTCGGCCACGAAGTAATCCTTGTAGATGCCCGGCCGGTCCCGATGGAGCGCGTCGGCCGCCTCTTCGATGATATCGATCCCCACGACGCTCCCGGCGCCGATACTGACGAGCTGCTCGCCGACCATCCCGTTGCCGGCGCCGATATCAAGCACGCTCAGCTTCCCGTCATAGGTCTGGGACTGGTCCAGGTGGTCCTTGAGCAGGCCGCAGACCACTTCCGGGGAGTTGCACTTATAGCGATCATAGAAAAGGTACTCATAGAGGCCGGAGGTTTCGTAAATTTTGTCGTAGTCATGAAACCGGATTCGCTCGCGCTTTCCGTCCTTGACGAGGATGAAATACTCCTCACCCTGTTCGATTTCGTCCAGATTCGGAAACTCGATGGCAAAGTCTTGTCGGGTCATGGTTTATCTCCTTTTGGCTGGCGCCGCCGGGGAATTTCCCGGCGGCGCATTTATTTAAATCGGGGCTTGGCGCGAGGGATTTATCGCTTCCGGAAGTGGAAGATTCCCCAGACCAGGTGGCCGTTGTTGCCGCCGTCCACCCAGTGGTTGAGCCCCTTCTTCATGTTATCAATGTAGGTTTGGCTGACCACCTTGGACAGTTCCGACTCCCGGCGCTCGGTCTCCTTGAGGACCCGGAAATAATGGGTCGCAAGCTGATCCGTATGCTCCTCGAAGCCGATCTCCTTAAAGCCGAACCGGCGGGTGGTGTCGCGATAGAATTTCGGTGAGCCGAGGGTCTCGAGGTGAATCCGGTCGAGGATCGGCTGGAGCACGGCCTTGGGACAGTCATCGTCCATCATGGGGTCGGTGAAGACGAGGTTCCCGCCGGGCTTGAGCAGCCGGGCCGCCTCCTCGATCACCGTCTCCCGCTCCCCGCTGTGGAGAATGGCGTCCTGGGACCAGACGATGTCAAAAGAGCTGTCGGGCAGGGGGACGTCCTCGAAGGAGCCGTCAATCACGTCGATGAGGTGATCCACTCCCTGGACCCGGTTCATGTCCCGGTTCCGCCGGTTTTCCACCTCGCTTAAGTTGAGTGCCGTTACGTGGCAGCCGTAGGTCTTGGCCAGAAAGCGGGCCGCGCCGCCGTAGCCGGCGCCGAGGTCGATGATCCGGGTGTGGGTTCCGATGTCGAGCCGGGAGGCCATCCGTTCCACGGTCCGGCGGCTGGCGATATAGATCGACTCCTCGTCGTTGTCGTACATCCCGATGTGGATGTCCTCGCCGCCCCAGATGGTGAAGTAGAAGTTGTCCGCGTCGTTGCTGTTGTAGTAGCTTCGAGCCACGTTGACGGTGTCGGAGTAGTTGAACCGGGCATCGGAGCGATCCCGCTTGCCGGGCTCATAGACCTTTTCGGCCACGTGAGTGAAGAAGTCCGGGTCGTCCTCCCGGTAGGTCTCCTGGTAGTCGCCGTAGGTGTCGATGTGCTGGAATCCGACATCCCGCATCAGGCGGCGGACGTATTTTTTCCGGAGCGGGAACATGTTGAGGTGATAGGTGGCGTCGTCGGGAAAGATGTACTTGAACCGGGCGAGCCCCTCGTCAACGTATTCCGGCTCGGCGGTGACGGTGTCCCCGCAATAATGGTACTTGTGCTTGCACGAAAAGCCGCAGTCGATAATCGAGTCGTAGTTCCGCTGATCCAGAATCAGGACGCCGTCGTGCTTGAGCACGGCGTAAAACTCGGCCAGGGCCTTCCGTCGGTCCCGCTCGGAGAAGAGATGGGTAAATGAGTTGCCGAGGCAGATGATGGCGTCGAACCGTTCCTTGACATCCCGGCTCAGCCACCGCCAGTCGGCGTGGACCGTGTGAAGGATGCAATTGTGACGCCGGGCGTTTTCAAAGGCCTTGGTCAGCATCTCCGCGCTGCCGTCGGCGCTGGTTACCTCGAATCCGGCCCTCAGCAGCCGGACCGAGTGAAATCCGGTGCCGGTGGCCACGTCGAGGACCTTTTTCGCGCCGTATTCTCTCAGCTTGTCGATAAAAAAGCTGCCTTCGCCCTCGGCTCGCTTTTCCCAGTCAATCAGCTCATCCCATTTATCCACGAACGGGGTGACGTACTCGTTGACGTAATGGTCCGTTTCCCGGACCTCAGTGGGGTTTTCACCGAAGGTTTGGACTTCTTTGGCAGCGGCATCTCGTCTCATTCAGACTCCTTTATCATTTGGGTTGACGATGTGGCGTCCCCCGCCGTCCGGCGGGGGCGCCTCTATCGCGGTTGTCGGGCAATGCCCGGGTTAATAGCGGTAATGCTCCGGCTTGAACGGCCCGGTCTGGGGGACGCCGATGTAGTCGGCCTGTTCGGGGGTCATCCGGGTAAGCCGGGCCCCCAGCTTTTCCAGGTGGAGCCGGGCCACCTCTTCATCGAGGCTCTTGGAGAGGGTGTAAACACCGATCTCTCGAGGATTCCGCCAGAGGTCGATCTGGGCCAGCGTCTGGTTCGTGAAGGAATTGGACATCACAAACGACGGGTGGCCGGTGGCGCACCCGAGGTTGACCAGACGCCCCTCGGCCAGCATGTAAATGCAGTGGCCGTCGGGGAAGAGGTACTTGTCCACCTGGGGCTTGACCGAGATCTTCTCCACGTCCTTCATGTCGTTCAAGGCATCCACCTGGATCTCGTTGTCGAAGTGGCCGATGTTGCAGACGATGGCCTCGTCCTTCATTTGCGCCATCTGTTCGGCGGTGATCACGTCACGGTTGCCGGTGGCGGTGACGAAGATGTCGGTGTCGGCCAGGGCGTCTTCGATGGTGACCACCGAATATCCGGCCATGAGGGCCTGGAGGGCGCAGATGGGATCGACTTCGGTCACCCGGACCCGGGCCCGGAGGCCGGACAGGGCTTCGGCGCATCCCTTGCCCACGTCGCCGTATCCGCAGACCAGCGCGGTCTTTCCGGCGATCATAACGTCGGTGGCCCGCTTGATCCCGTCCACCAGGGACTCCCGGCAGCCGTAGATGTTATCGAACTTCGACTTGGTCACCGAATCGTTGACGTTGATGGCCGGAACCAGGAGCTCGCCCTTTTCCATCATCTGGTAGAGGCGATGGACGCCGGTGGTGGTCTCCTCGGAGACTCCCTTCCACCGCTTCACCACCCGGTTCCAGAAGCCGGGCTCCTCGTCCAGGGTCTGCTTGAGGGTCTCGTTGATGATTTTGAGCTCCTTGTTGTCCGTGGGGACATCGAGGATTTTCGGGTCCTTTTCGACGGCATGGCCCCGGTGGATCAGGAGGGTAGCATCCCCGCCGTCATCCACCACCAGGTCCGGGCCGCTTCCGTCCGGCCAGGTCAGGGCCTGCTTGGTACACCACCAGTATTCCTCGAGGGTCTCGCCCTTCCAGGCAAAGACGGGAACTCCGGCTTCGGCCACGGCCGCCGCCGCGTGGTCCTGAGTCGAAAAGATGTTGCAGGATGCCCACCGGACGTCGGCTCCCAGCTCGACCAGGGTTTCGATGAGGACCGCCGTCTGGATGGTCATGTGGAGGCTTCCGGTAACCCGGGCCCCTTCCAGCGGCTTTTCCGGGCCGTACTTCTCCCGGGTGGCCATGAGGCCGGGCATTTCCTTTTCGGCAATCTCGATCTCGCGCCGGCCGTATTCGGCCAGCTCCAGGTCCTTGACTTTAAAATCGGTCTCTCGCTTCATTAGCATAAATCTTCCTCCTTTTGGCTGAGCAAATAGGTTGATTCTCCGATGATCTCGCCCCAGGTCCGGCGGTTTAAGGCGGCCCCGTAGTGGGCGATGACATGCTTGCCCAAGAGGGCGCCCAGCCGGGCGCTGGTGATCACCGGGTATCCGTTTAAATGGCTGAACAAAAATCCGGCGGCCCAATAGTCCCCGGCGCCGGTGGTATCCAATATCTTATCGGTCGGCATGGCCGGAACATGACAGGGGGCGCCGCCGTCCTGAACCCAGGCGCCGTCCTTGCCCACCTTGACCGCCGCTACCTCGCAAAGCGCTCTGAGAGCGGCCAGCCCGACCTTCGGGTCGTTGCTGCCGGAAAAGGCCGCGGCCTCCTCCTCATTGGCAAAAACCACGTCCACATAGTTTTCGAGGACCTTCGGGAGAATATCCCGAGCCGCTTCCACCACCTCGAAGGAGCCGAGGTCGAGGCTCACGGTGCATCCGGCGGCCTTGGCGGACTTCAGCACCGCATCGAGCAGGTCCCGGTTGAAAAGAAGGTAGCCCTCCACGTGAGCGTGCCGGCATCCGGCAAAGTCTTCCGGGGTGAGGTCTTCCGGGGAGAACCCCGCCGCCGCGCCGAGGTCGGTCCGCATGGTCCGTTCCGAATCGGGGGTGACCAGACTCAGACAGCACGCCGTGGGGCGGGTGTCATGGTTCTTGAAACGCGAGATGTCACCGCCGATGTCCTCGAACAGATCCCGATAGAACTCACCGTTTTCATCTCTTCCCACCTTGCCCATGAAGGCACAGGACATGCCCATCCGGGCCAGGGCAAAGGTGGTGTTGCCGGCGGAGCCGCCCGGTGCTTTCACCGGTCGCCCCTCCACCAGGGAGAGCAGCGAGGTAATGGTGTCCGCATCCACCAGTTCCATTCCCCCTTTTTTACCGGGAACGCTTTTAAGCCGCGCATCATCGATCTCGGCGACCAGGTCAACCACGGGCGAGCCGACTCCAATAACCTGAACGGGCTGTTTTTTCATACAAATACTCCTCTCTTCGCAATTACGCTGAAAGATACTGCTACGGGTCCGTCATCCGGAGATGGATGGACCGTTGACCGGCCGGGCCAAGTGGCACCGGGGGGCGGGCTGTCGATGCACCGCCGCCTGGCCCACGAACTCCCCCCCGGTGGGGCGCAACTTCGCGCTCCGCCGACGGGGCGGCTCCGATCCGTCATTTCGATTGTGCCGATGGTATTTCGACGACGAGGCCGACCTCGGACGAGATCGGTCCCTCATGGGATGGGACGTTATGGGTCGATGTCAATCAGGGCCAAATGTTACATTGATCACAATTGAATTTCAGATGTTGTATCTCATTGCTTACCTCGTTGAATCTATCGGATGATCCGTGATCCAATTGAATTCATTGATCTCATGTTTGACTTGATGACACACAAATGGGGTTGTTCCCGTGAAACGCCTCTGAATTTACTTTCTGTTCCAATCAAAGTCAAGAGCTTTTTCCATTTAATTTCTGAATGGCGTTCATTACTCTGTCATTTTCCGTCTTATGACGCATCCGGACATAAAACCGGCATCTTTTTCATTAACCGGCGGTAGCTGGTGATAACCTCTCATCATTGGCCTTTATCGCAAAAGACGGGAATCGTAACTTGATCGGGTTGTCCCGATTCGGTAAGATGCGGGTCTGATGGTCCCCGAATGGTGTCAACCCATAACTTCCGGAGCCTCGTTCATGAGATCCATCCCTTTCAGGTGGCGCCTTGCGGCCCTCCTGGTGCTATTGACCCTGTTCCCCCCGCCCGCCGCCGCGGCCGACGCCGGGACGGTCCTGATTCTCCACGCCTACCACCGGGGATATCAGTGGACCGACGACATCTCCCGGGGCATCGAGGCGGTCCTGACCGACAGCGGTCGGAACGTCAGCCTCTACATTGAATACATGGACACCAAGCGGTTCTCCAACCCGCGCTACTATGCCCGGCTCCTGTCGGTTTACCGGGAGAAATATTGCCACACCCGGCCGGATGTGGTCATCGCCTGTGATGACAACGCCTTTAATTTCATGCGGGACCACCGGCGGACCCTGTTTGCCGGAACGCCGCTGGTCTTCTGCGGGGTCAATTTTCTGACTCCGGCCGACCTTGAGGGCCTGTCCGAGGTCACCGGGGTCAACGAGGATGCCGATCTGAAGCGGACCCTCGACCTGGCGCTGGATCTCCACCCGAAGACCCGGCAAATTGTTGTGGTCAACGACACCACCACCACCGGCCGGAAGGTCCGGAGCCGGCTGGACTCCCTGATCCCGCGCTACGCCGACCGGGTTCGCTTCACCTTTTTCGATGACCGGGAGATGCCCCACATCGAGGCGGCTTTGGCTAGGCTCCCCGACAACGCCCTGGTCCTTTACACCATCTTCTTCCGGGACAGTGCCGGCCGCTTTTTCGAGTTCGACGAGAGCGCTTCCCGGATCGCGGCCGCTTCCCCGGTGCCGGTTTACGGGATATGGGAGTTCAGCCTGGGCCACGGAATCGTCGGGGGGATGCTGACTTCCGGCTATCATCAGGGGAAGACCGGGGCCGAGCTGGCCCTTCGGGTCCTGGATGGTGAGCCGGTCGGCGGCATTCCCGTTGTCTGGGACAGCCCCAACCAGTACATGTTCGACTTCAAGGTTCTGTCCCGGTTCGGGATCGACCCGGCGGACCTGCCCGAGGGCGGCACCATCATCAACCGTCCCACTTCTTCGTTCGAAGCTTACGCCCGGATTTTCTGGGTCGGCGCGGCAAGCATCGTCTGCCTGACGGTCATCGTCCTGGCTCTGACGGCCAACATTATCCGCCGGCGGGATGCTGAAAAGCAGCTCCAGCAGGCTCACGAGCATCTGGAGGCGTTGGTGGACGACCGGACCCGGGACCTGGAGGCGGCCCTGGCCCGCCGTCGAACGGCTCAAGCGGCCCTCAAGTGGGAGGTGTCGGTCAACGCGGCCCTGGCCGAGCTGGCCGGGACCCTCATCTCACCGGCTCCCATTGACGAAATTTCCGTAATGGTCCTAAAAGATGCCAAGCAGCTCACCGACAGCACCGTGGGCTATGTGGGATACATCGACCCGGAGACCGGCCACCTGGTCTGTCCCACCATGACCCAGACCGTCTGGGACCAGTGCCGGATCTCGGAAAAATCCCACATCTTTACCGAATTCTCCGGGCTCTGGGGATGGGTGCTGACTCACCGACGGGCTTTGATGACCAACGCTCCGGCCGAAGCCCCCGGCGCTTCGGGAACCCCGCCGGGCCATCTGGTCATCCACCGGTTTCTCTCCGTTCCCGTCCTTATCGACGAGATTTTGGTGGGGCAGATCGCCCTGGCCAACCGAGAAACCGACTATGACGACGGCTGCCTTCGGGCGGCCGAACGCCTGGCGGACCTTTACGCTCTGGCGGTCCGGCGCCACCGGGACGACGCGGAGATGGCCCGGCTCCAGCGTCAGCTCGAACAATCCCAGAAGATGGAGGCCATTGGAACCCTGGCCGGGGGCATCGCCCACGACTTCAACAACATCCTCTTTCCCATCATCGGGTTTACCGAGATGACCCTGGATGAGGTGGCTGAGGGGACGCCGGCGAGGAAAAATCTTTCAGAGGTCTTAAAGGCGGCGGACCGGGCCCGGGATCTGGTCCGGCAGATTCTGGCCTTCAGCCGGCAGACGGAGACGGAGCGCAAGCCGATCCACATCCAGCCCATCATCAAGGAGAGCCTGTCTCTCCTTCGGGCGTCCATCCCCCGGACCATCGACATCCAGCGGTCGGTCGACGCCGGCTGCGGACCGGTGTTAGGCGACCCGGTACAGGTCCATCAGGTGATTATGAACCTCTGCACCAACGCCTATCACGCCATGCGGGAGCGCGGCGGGGTCCTTTCGGTGTCGCTGTCCGACGCGGTCATCCCGCCGGCCGACGACCGGGTCGTGGACGGGTCGATTTCGCCCGGCACTTACGCCCGTCTGACGGTTGCCGACACCGGAGCGGGGATTCCGGCGCCGATTCAGGACCGGATTTTCGAGCCCTACTTCACCACCAAGGGCAAAGGGGAGGGGACCGGCATCGGCCTGTCGGTGGCTCAGGGGATCATCCGGTCTTACGGCGGCCTGATCACGGTCGGCAGCGAGCCGGGCCGGGGGACGACGTTTCAGGTTCTGATCCCGATGCTCCAGACCGCGCCGGCCGACGCCCCCACCCCGACGTTGGCCGAGGTGCCTCGTGGGGATGAGCGGGTTTTGCTGGTGGACGACGAAGAGATGGTCGCCCGAATGGTGGCCCAGTTGCTCGACAGCCTGGGATACACGGTGGCCGTCCGGGTCTCGCCGGTGGAAGCCTTAGCGGCATTTCAGGCCCGGCCCGACGGGTTCGACCTGGTGATCACCGACCAGACCATGCCCCAGATGACCGGTTCGGAGATGGCCAGGCGGATGCTGGCCATCCGGCCGGACCTCCCGATTATCCTCTGCACCGGCTTTTCCGAGGTGATTTCCGAGGCCCAGGCCCGGGCCCAGGGCATTCGTGCGTATGTGATGAAACCGGTGGTCCGGGCCGAGATCGCGGCGGTGATCCGTGAGGTGATAGACGGGTCAGGCGGGAGCCGAGGGGAGGTGGATGGCGAAGGTGGAGCCTTGACCGAGTGAGCTTTCCACGGTGACCCGTCCGTTGTGGGAGCCGACGATGTGCTTGACAATGGCCAGTCCCAGGCCGGTGCCGCCCGCCTTCCGGCTCCTAGCCCGGTCCACTCGGTAGAACCGTTCGAAAACCCTCGGAATATGCCTCGGGGAGATCCCGATCCCCTGGTCGTGAACGGCGATGACGCTCCCCTCGTCGCTCCCCTTGAGGCGGACGGTGACGGTCCGCCCGGAATCGGTGTACTTGATCGCGTTGTCCACGAGGTTGACCACCGCATGTTCCAAAAGCGGAGGGTTGACCAGGGCGGTGACCGCCGCTTCCGCCTGGAACTGGAGGGCGATGCCCTTTTCCTCGGCGGCCGGCCGGCAGACCGCCAAAGCCGCCTCGATGATCCCGCCCAAATCGGCCGGGCTCAGGGTGATGTCGGCCTCCGTCCCGGCCTGCTCGATCTTCGAAAGCTGCATCAGGTCGTCGATGATGGCGGACAGCCGGCCCACGTGACGCTCGATGATTCCCAGAAACCGGTCGGCGTCCTCGGGATCATCCAGACCGCCGCCCCGGAGGGTTTCGACGAACCCCCGGATGGCGGTCAGAGGGGTTTTGAGCTCGTGGGAGACGTTGGCGGCGAAATCCCGGCGGATGGTCTCCAGACGCCGGAGCCGGGTGACGTCGTTGAAGACCGCCAGGATGCCGATCCGGGCCCCGGACAGATCATAGAGCGGCGAGAAATGGGTGTGGAGAATCTGCTCGCCGGCGTGGTAAAAAACGATGTCCCCCTCCTTGGGGGCCTCGCCGAAAAGGGCCTGTCGGGCGAACCTCTGGAACTTGGGGTTCCGGATGACCTCCTGGATGGCCCGGCCGGTCAGCTCCGACCGAGGCTTGCCGAACATTCGGGCGCCGCTTTCGTTGATCCGGATGATCCGTTCGTCCATGTCCACGGCCACCACCCCTTCGAGCATGCTCGACAGGACCGCGTCCAACTCGTTGCGCTGGTGAAGGACCGTCCGAATCCGGTCGTCGAGCTGTTCGGCCATCTCGTTCATGGCCCGGGCCAGAGCCCCCATTTCCTCGGTGGCCGGCACCGACAGCCGAAACCCCAGATTTCCGCCGGCGAAATGCTCGGCCCCCTTGCGCATCTCCTCGAGGGGGCGGGCGATCCGCCGGGTGACGATGTAAGAGATCCCGGCCGCCAGCACGGCCACGATTCCCCCCCAGAGAGCAAAGCGCATCTGGATGGCGTTCAGATCCCCCTCGATGGCATTGACGTTGACCGCCGTCCGGATGATCCCCACCAACTTTCTTGATCGGGGCATCGGAAGGGCCACGTACATCATGTCCTTTTCGAGGGTCCGGCTGAACCGAACGGCGGTCCCGGCCCGTCGCCTCAATGCCTGACTCACCTCGGGCCGATGGGCATGGTTGTCCATCAGAGCGGGGTTCTCCCGGGAGTCTCCGATCACCTCTCCCGACGGGAGAATCACCGTGAGCCGGGTTCGGGCCGAGCCGCTCAGGGATTTGCAGATCCGGTCCACCGCCGCCGGGTCCGGAGGGGCGAGATGGGGGAGAATCCGGGGGATCATGAGGAGGGCCTGCTCTTTCAGGCCCGAGGCGGTGTGATCGAGAAAGGATGTCCGGATGGCCCGGCTGGCATAGGCGCTGACCGCGATCAACACGAACACGGTAATAAGCAGATAGGATGGGTAGAGCTGAGAAAAGAGGGGCTTTCGTTTCATGGCGCCCTCAGGGGGATTCGGCGAACCGGTACCCGACGCCGCGGACGGTTTGAATGTAGTGGCCGCAATCTTTCAGCTTTTTCCGGAGCCCCACGATCTGGACATCCACGCTCCGGTCGGTGACCGGGTAGGCGTCGCCGTGGACGGCGTCGACGATCTGGGTTCGGGTAAAGACCCAGCCGGGGCGCCGGGCGAGGACCAAAAGAACCTGGAACTCGGTGAAGGTGAGGTCCACCGGCGATCCCCCCACGCTCACCGAGCGGCGACGAGGGTCCACGTTCAGGCCACCGAACCGGATGGGGGTTTCCTCGTCTTCGACCTCCGGGCTGCCCCGCCGGAGCACCGCTTTAATTCGGGCGTTTAGAATCCGGGGGCTGAAGGGCTTGGTGATGTAGTCGTCGGCGCCGAGCTCCAGGCCGGTGACGACGTCGGACTCTTCGCCCCGAGCCGTGAGCATAACGATGGGGAGGTCCTGGGTCTTCTCCTCGGTTTTCAAAATCCGGGCCACCTCCAGACCGTCCATCCCGGGGAGCATCAGGTCGAGGACCACCAGGTCAAAAGGTTGGCTCCGGGCGGCCTTCAGGGCCGCCTCGCCGGAGCTGACGCAGTGGACGTCGAAGTCGTCCTTGACCAGGTTGTAACGGACCAGTTCGAGGATGTCCTCCTCGTCATCCACCACCAGAATCCGCTTGCGCTCCATGGCATCCCCTTTCGGCCGCCGGACTATCGGGCCATCATGGCCCGCATCATGTCCCCGGCGTTTTCCGCGTGATCGGCAATGGAGCCGATGGTCTCCGACAGCCGGACGGTGTGAAAGACGGTGATCGGATCGACATCCATGTTGAAGACCCGTTGCTTCATGACGTCTTCGGCCTGGTCGGCTTCGTGCTCCTGCTCCCGGAGAATCCGGATGATGTTCTTGACGGCCTGGCGCTGCTTTTCCGAAAAGGTCTCGAAGTATTTCCGGGCCTCGGCCACCATCCGGGAGAGTTGCTCGATGGGCTCGATCACCGCGTCCACGAGGAGTAAAAACTCCTTTTCCAGCTCCCGGGGAATCCCCGGTTCGGGACGGTAGGAGATCCAGTCGAGGGTGTCCTCCACCGCGTCCAGAACTCGGTCCTGTTCGCTTAAATACCTGAAAAGCTGAAATTTATCCACCGGCAGGAGGGCGTTTTTGGGGGTATGCCCCCGGATCCGGCGCTTGATGACGTCGGCTTCGGTCTCCATCCGCACCACCTCTTCGCGAAGCTCGTCAAACCGCAAGCATTTGTGGGAGACGTGACATTCAATGGCCTGCTGAAAGGTCCAGGCACATTCTTTGACTTTTTCCGCGTGCTCCTGAAGCGCCTCGAAGGGCGAGGCGACAAAAAGCGACAGAAAGGGAAGGCGCATGACCGTATCCTCCGCTAAAGATAGTGCTGAGTGCTGAGTGCTGAGTGATGAGTGCATGCTACTCAGTCCTCAGTCCTCAACAGACCTCCGAGGTTTCCAAATTTTTTGGAAACCTCGGAGGTCTCCATCATCACTCAGTCCTCAGCACTCATCAACTCAGTCCTTGTTACTCAGTCCTTATTTGATGCTCACCACCGGGCAGGGGGCTTCGAGTATGACGTACTGGGAGACCGACCCGAACAGGGCCTTTCCCACCCGGGACCGGCGCCGGACCCCGACGATGATTTCGTCGGCCCCGTTATCTTGAGCAAACTTGACGATATCTTCGCCGGGGGACAGCCCCCGGACGAGTATATGAGTCTCGCAGGCCACCCCTTCCCGGTCGAAGCGCTCCTGAGCATAAGCCAGGTCCCGCTGGGCCGTCCGGATCGCTTCGGCGTCCTCGCGGCCACCTCCTTCCATGGACCGGATCACGCTGACCTCGGCACCAAACGCCTTGGCATGTTTGACGGCCAGGACCAGAGCATCCCGACCCGCGTTGGAACCATCGTATCCAATAACGATTTTCATACACCCTCCTCCCGGTTTGACCGATTGATGTCCCAAGGGGCGACCGGCCGTCGCCCGCTTATCCATCCATTATCCACATCCTGGCGGGAATTTCAATCCCGCCATGCCGGGACCACGCCGCGGGCGTGGTCCCGGCTCCAAAGTGTAGCTTGACATCCATCCGGTGGAGATATAGAGAGGCAATGAGGTTATGGGTGATAGGTGATAGGTGATGGGTGATGGGTGATTTTTCCTCGTAATTGGTTTGA
>CAZWGY010000054.1:0-15418 GCA_964633575.1 uncultured Desulfobacteraceae bacterium | reverse complement strand
AGCGGTCGGCATCCTTTTGCTCATCGGCCGGGAAAGCGTGACCGTCGATCGCCGGACGAAAACGGGGATCATCCGGTGGGGGCTCGGCGTGATCCTCTACCGCAAACAGACCCGCTTCCCCCGATTCGATGCCGTCGTCATGGAAGCCAAAAAACGGATCAGCCGGGGACGGCATTCCAGTCATTATTATGACTATGTGATTCGGCTCGAAGGTGGTGACCAGACAGCCCTGATTCACCGAACCACTTTGCGAAAAGAGACGAATCGCATCGCCCGCGATCTGGCCGAATTCCTGGAGATCCCGGTGACCGGAGACCTGACCGATCCGCCGTGATGTCGTGTCCATCCGGAAATCGGAACATCCGGGTTTGGACGAAACGCGGGTCCGCCCCCGCAAGCGAAGATAGAGACCTCCGAGGTTTCCAAAAAATTTGGAAACCTCGGAGGTCTAACAGTCAAGGTTTTGGAAACCTCGGAGATCTTTCCAATCGTTCGGAAATAAATCTAAAATCTAAAATCTAAAATCAATTTCCCCCTTTCCCGTCACGCCCCCGCCAAAGGGACGCATTAAGCCATACAGAAAAGACGATCTGGCTTATGAATGCGGCAAGGACGACGTTTGACGGGGGCTTAAAATTTGGAAAACCGGGTGATCCTTTTTGAAGACGACGACATCAATCGAAAAACCCTGACGATGCTCATGGAGCGGATGGGCTACCGGGTGATCAGCTTTCCGGACCCCGCTGAAGTTGCCTGGCAATGGCGGCTCCGGCCGTCAAGCCGCCGGCGGGACCTGGTGATCACCGATAACCGGATGCCGGCCGGGTCCGGCCTGGAATGGGTCCGCCGGCTGATCCGGGACGGCTTTGCCCACGACGACGTCGCCATCATGTCGGGGTTCTGGAAATGGCGCCAGCTCGAGGAGGCCAGAGCCCTCGGGGTGCATCTTTTCTTCAAGCCGTTTTCCATGGATGAGTTGAGCCAATGGCTGTCCGCGCGGTCAGCCATCCAACCGCCGGGGGAGCGGCTGGTTCTGGATATGGCGACGGCGGACCTCCCCGGCGCCGAGCCCTGATCCGAAACAAGCGAACGGCGGCGGTCAGGGGAGGGGCCGAATGAAGCATCCCATCCCGCCGGGCTCGTCCACCGTGGCATCCAGCGTGGCCGACGGACCAACGGCGGCCGACGTGTTCGGCCCCCCGGAGTGGATGATCACCCCGTTGGATACGCCGTCGGCATCGCCACTCCCCCCGTCGGCCAGAGTCAGGGTGACCGTCCGGCGGTCGTCTTCGTAACGAACATCCATGGCTCCATCGAGCGGTCCATCCACCGGATCGAAAACGGTCCATCGGGTTTCCGCCGGCGGGGCTTTGGAATAGCGGAGCCGGATCGAGACCGGCTCGCCCGGCGACAATCCATCGATTCTGAAGGAGATGATCCCCAAAGGCGTCTCGACCGGCCCGGCCGATCCAGGTCCGGCGTCGGTCCGGATCGCCGCGATTCGACCCGTGGACCCATTTTCCGTCCTCCCGACGCAGACCCGGGCATTACCGGCGGCCGTTTGCAGACAACGGACCTCGACGCCTGCGGGAAAGGCTTCGAGGGCCAGCTCGTCAGCGGCGGTTTCCATCCAATCCGGCACGCCGTTGACGTCCAGATCGTCGGCCGGATCGGCCTGGGTGGTAAACGACGAGGTTTCGGACCAGTCCACCTCCCCCGACGGGTCATCGGCAATCCCGACCCGCCAGTGGTAAGTCGTTTTCGCCTGGAGCGCAAAAGCCGGGAGGGGCATCTCATCCATCGGGCGCCCGGACCATCGGTCCCAGACCCGTTCGCCGAAGCCCGGATCGGTGGCGACCTGCCAGCGGGTCCAGGCGGACGGGGGTGCATCATCGGCAACCTCCGCCGCCAATGACGGTGTCAGGGAAACCCCCGTGGCGCCGGGTTCCGGGAAGCCGGGAGTTACCACGGGCTCCGGAGAGGGCGGGGGGGCCGGGCCGATGATTGTCAGTCGAGCGTCAGCCGTGGCCACGACGCCCTGGGCGTCGATGACCCGGAGGGATACCGTCCGGGAGCCGGAGGTCTCGAAGATCACCGTCCCGCTGACCGATTCCGATAACCGGGGCTCCGCCCCCTCGCCGAAATCCCACCGGTAAGCATAGGGCGGTGTCCCGCCGAATGCCGTACCCTCGAAGAAAACCGGATCTTCCGCAACCGCTTCCGTCCCCGGCGACGGCGCAAAGATCGATGCCGCCAATGGCGCCGGTATCGGCTTGGGCTCATGTACGATGACCTCGATGGTGGCGTGAGCCTCTGTGCCATCGGCATCCTCGACGGTCAGGGTGACGAAAACCGATCCCGGTTCCGAAAGCGAGACGGAGACTTCGCCTCCCTCGCCGTCCGCCGCGGCGCCATCGAAATCCCACCTGAAGGAGTAGGGTAGGGTGCCGCCCGACGCCGATGCCCGGAACGTCGTGGTGCCGTCCGGATCAAATCTCGTCCCGGGAGCGGGCTCAATGATCTCCGCGCTCAGAGCGGACGGCGTCACCGTCAAGGTCAGGCCGGCGGAATCCGTATCCCCGTCGGCGTCGGTCACCCGGAAAACGACGGGGTAGGTCCCGACGGTCTCCAGGCTTACGGGGCCCGTCTCGGCCCCATTCAGATCCGGTGCGGCGCCGGCGAATGACCAGGCATGGTCGAACGGCGGATCTCCGCCGGTCACCGATCCGACGAACGAGACCCTCGACCCGACGGGCACCGTGAGATCGCCTTCCGGGGAGAGAATCACCGCCGTCGGGAACAGGTCGGGCGACTCCGGCGCCATCCGGATATCGACGACGGTGGTCCCGCCCTCGCTGATGCTCGCCCTCTGGCCGCCCTCCGGCGGATACCCGTCCGCCTGGACATCGATGGTGATCTCACCCGGCTCGTGGACCATCAGGTATCGGCCGTCCGACCGGCTGATGGCCGATGCGCCATGATCGGTCCCGATCCGGGCCTCGGCTATTCCCGCGCCGGTAATCGAGTCGATGATCCGGCCCAGCAGAAACCCGCTGATCGGGCCGATGGGCCGGAAGACCTCGATGTGATACGCCATCGGATAGTCGCCGTCGTCGGCCCCCCTCACCCGGAGATAGACCAGACCGTCCGCCGACGGGGTAAAGGTCCAGGATTCAGCTCCGGTTACCGATCGCTCATCGACAAGCTCACCGTCTGAATCGAAGCGAGCCACCTCAAGACCGCAACGGTCGGGGTCGGCGCATCCGACCTGAATGGTGTACGGGGTATCGGCCCGAGCGTAAAACCGAACCCAGTCGCCGTCCGACTTATCGTGGAGGCTGTGATACTGAGCATCCGGATGGCC
The DNA here is from genome assembly GCA_964633575.1 of uncultured Desulfobacteraceae bacterium. Lineage (GTDB taxonomy): Bacteria > Desulfobacterota > Desulfobacteria > Desulfobacterales > JAABSP01 > CAYNGG01. Next base: position 12,054 of record CAZWGY010000054.1, on the reverse strand, counting down.
GATCCCGAGATCGGAGGCGGTCGCCCGGAGGTCATCCGGCTCATGGGCGTCCGGCCCGGCCCGCTGGTCCACCGTAAAAGACCGGGCCGAAGACGTCCGCCCGGCGGCATCGGCCGCGTAGATGGTGACGGCATACCGGCCGGAGACGGAAAAATCCGTATAAGATCCCTCGTAGCCGCCGCCATCAACGGGCGTCATCCCGACCGTCCGGAGGGATTCGGCGCCGGTTGAAAAAAGGCCGGAAGAGGGCGGCAAAACCGTTGCCCAGACGGCAGACACCGATCCGGATGCACCGACCGAATCGACGCTGAAAGTATACTCCGGTTGACCGTCGAGGACGACATCGGCCGGAGGGCCGCCAATGGCCGGTCCATTGTCCGCCAGACGAATCCCGTGGCCGATTCGCCAGCCCATGGCCCGCCGGCCGTCCCTCCGTTCGTTGCCGACCCCGTTGCCGTTGTCGTCGATCAGGGGGCGGGCAACGGCGGATTGCCCCGAAACGGCCCCCAGGGCATCGCCTGCCGACCGGAACGCCCGTCGAACGGACTCCCCGTTGAAGATCTCCCGCCAGAAGAGGCTGGAAAAGGAGACCCGCCCGTCAGGCGAAAAACGGGCCGGCCGGCCGCAGGCCGCCCCGGCGATTACGACCCGTTCGACCGAATCGGGGCTCGAAAAGGCCGGCAGCCAGCAACCGGCTCCGTCCGAGTCGATGATCACGGCGAGCCGCCCGCCTGTTTCAGCTTGGACCCCGTCCAACTGTCGGCCGAGCCAATCGGCTTCGATGGTATCCGACGCCGAAAGCCGGAAGCCGTCTGAAGTCCCGTCGCCGATCAGGTGGAGGATGCGCGGCCCGCCGCCTGGCCCGGCCAGAAAGCTCAGGGCGTCATTCAACCCGGCGGCGGAAGAGGGTCCATCCGGCGTCAACCCGGCCGCCTCGGCCGATTCCGGTGTCGAAATCAGAAAAATGTCGTTTCGGGAGTACCCCTGGAAGCTCAGGGCCGCCCAGGCCATCCGGATGGCTTCTTCGATTACGGGCCGTCGGGCCGGGTCCATGACCTGGCCCGCGACGAGGACGACACGCCCCAGGCCGGCCGATCCTCCCGAAAGGGAAAGGGGGTCATGGCTGAAAGTGTTGCCGAATCGATCCCTGAGATAGACGGCCACCCGGTAGTCCCCGGCTTCCGTCAGTCCGGACAGGGTGCCGACGTACCGGCCGTCGGAGTCGGGGGTGAGCTGGACCGACGGCAAACCGAGAACGCTGCTGTCGGGCGCCGTCTCGGGCGCATAGCCGGGCGGGATGGCCACCGCCTGAATCCGGGCGACCTCATCGGGCCGGTCCACCTCGACCCGAACCGTTGCCGTCCCGGCCTCCGGATCACCGTCGGCAATCGAGACATCGAACGGGGGACCGGCGGAATCCCCCAGGTCGGTTCCGTAGCCGATGGAAATTTGGGGGGAGATTCCCCGGGCCGAAAGTTGGGGGCTCTGGTTGGGCGCAAAGGTCCCGATGGCCTCCCGAGCGAGGCTGAACGCAGATTCGACATCCCGGCCGGTGAAGACCTGAGTCCAGAAAAAGCCGGAAAATGACAGGCTCCCCTGCTCGATAAAATGGGCGTTGGTCGTCTCCGATGTGCTGGTCAGGATAAGGCGCCGATAGGTGTCGTCCGCTTGGAGCGGGGATACAAACCGGCCGGACTGACAGGCATCGATGACGACGATCACCTCCGCGATGCTTGCATCCTGATACCGGTCCAGCCAGCCGGCCAGTTGGTCCGGCGCGAGGTATTGATCTTCGGATAGCCGGAATCCGCTCTCACCGCCGTGGTCCACCAGGTAGAAGACCAGCTTGTCGGCTCCGGCGGCCCCTGCAATGGCCGTCTCGAAGTTTGCAAGGCTCGGGATGCCGGCCACGTCGTCGGGTTGAGAGTTTCCATCCAAATCCATCTCCGTGTCGGCGGAAAGGTAGGTGATGGTTTCCTTGTCAAACCCCTGATGGGTCAATGCCCGATAGGCCAGCCTGGCGGCCATCCGGGTGGCGCTCCAGAGCTTGTTTCCGTCATACGGCCCGCCCCCTTCGACGATAATCGCCCGGCTTTTCAGGGGCAAAAGGTCGGGGGAAAAGACCTGGATTCGGTGGTTGGCGTTGTCCGCCACATAGACTTTGCCGTCCGGCGCGACGGCGGTCGCCCCCGGATACCGGAGCTGGCCCGGATTGCTTCCGATTGCTCCCCATGCGGTGATGAGCTCACCGGCCGGGGAGAGCTTCTGAATCCGGTGGTTCCCCATATCCGTGACGTAGAGGTTGCCATCGGTGTCCAACGAGATGGCGTTGGGAATGTCGAATTCCAGCTCCCCGTCGCCCGGACCGCCGATCTGGCCGAGAAACGTTCCGTCCTGGGTGTATTGCTTGATACAGTTGCAATCATAGTCGGTTACGAAGATGACGCCCTCGGAGTTGACCGCGATGCCTTCGGGCCATTTGGGGCCGTTTTCTTCGGGGATGACCGATACGAGCCGGCCGTCAGCCTCGAAGACCTGGATTCGGTTATTGCCCTTGTCCGCCATATAGATCCGGCCATCCGGTCCCACCGCGATGCCGTAAGGCAGATTGAGCGATCCGGGGGAGCTTTCCCCCCAGCTCCGGATAAACTCCCCATCCGGGCCGAACACCTGAATCCGGTCGTTGTCGAAGTCGCTGACATAGAGGTTTCCATCGGCATCCGCGGCGATCCGGGCCGGGAGGGAAAATTCGCCGGGGTCGGAGCCTTCCGATCCCCACTGGCGGATAAACTGGCCGTTTATGTCAAATTGCTGAATCCGATGATGCCCGGTGTCCGCCACATAAACCGAGCCGTTCGGGCTCAGCGTCAGGCCGTCCGGCGCGCTGAAATAGCCCGGCCCCGATTTTCGGCCCAGGCGATTTAAAAAGACGCCGTCGGCATCGAAGACCTGGACCGCGTCGAGATTCGAATCGACCACGAATACGTTTCCATCCTTGCTGATCGCGATCCCGGACGGCTCCTTAAACTCGCCGTTGCCTTGCCCCTCGTGGCCCCACTCACCCAGAAATTGACCGGTGATCTCGAATCTCTGAACCCGGGTGTTCGACCTGTCGGTGACGTAAACCGTGCCGGCGGCATCCACCGCGATATCGTCCGGCTCATTGAACATTCCCGGGCCGGATCCTCTCTCACCCCAGGAGTCGATAAAGCGGCCGTCCGCCGTGAACCGCTGAATCCGGTGGTTTTCCTGATCGACCACCAGGACCTGGCCGTCTGGCGAGACGGCAACCCCTCGAGGCCAATGGAATTCGCCGTCTCCGCCGCCTCGTTGGCCCCATCGGATGACCAGGCGGCCGTCCGGAGTGAAACGGGATATCCGGTCTTCGCCGGTGTCGGCAACGTAGATATCCCCATCCGGGGAGATCGCGATCCCCGATGGCTTATCGAACAGGGGTTCACCGTTGTCGTCGAACCGCCACTGCTCCATGAAGTTTCCGTTTCCGGAAAAGACCTGAACCCGATGGTTGGAATAATCGCTTATATAAATGCGCCCGCCAGCATCCACGGCAACGTCATACGGTCCCTTGAATTCCCCTTCCCCATCGCCGGATTGTCCCCAGGAGGAGACGGGATCGCCGGCCGAGGTGAGCTTCTGGACCTGATTGTTAACGTGATCGGCAATATAGATGTAGCCGTCCGGCCCGATCTCGATGCCGATGGGCTCGTTGAGGTAGACCGGGCTCTTGAGCACCGGCCACATCCGTTGGAAATGGTAGGTTTCAAGTCCATGGGCGCTGGGGGGAGGGCTCAGGAAGGCCAACCCAGTCAGAAAGTAGATGAAAGAAATGGAGAATAGTCTTTTCATACGCTTTCGCTTTTCAGGGAAGACCGGCGACTTTTTGAAGAATATGAATCACTTCAGGATGTCCAATAGCATCGTCACCATTGATATCTTGAGCCTTTTCAATGGAATAGGGCAAGGTTTCGCCTGCAAGCAGCCGAAGAATGGAGATGGCGCCCGACAGGCTATATGGGATCATGGTGATGTTTTTTTCCACAGCTCCGTCATATGGTAATTGGCCTTCAGTACGATAGAAAAGATAGGCATTTTCGGTCTCGGCCTGAAGCTCAAAGGCATCTGGAGGATGATTGAGCAACCGAAAACTTCCATCTTCCGCTGAGGTGATATCGGCTCGCTTGCGATCGGTTTTGACAATTGCTTCTCCCACGGGCTGACCGGTTATGGCTGAACGAGCTACACCGTATATGGTTCCGGGAGACGGGCCGATGGGTAGGTAGGCTTTTATTCGGTAGGCATTGTTACCGGTGAAGGTTGAGTTATCATAAAGTCTAGTTTTAACGAAATAAATACCATCAGCGGGACATTCCGTGAATACCAATGTCTCATCTGCCAGAGATTCCAAAGGAGTGTCTTGTTCTTGTAAAAGGTCTCCAGTTTCGTTATATAGCTCAAGGACTATGTTACTATTCCCATCATTGAGAGCCCTTATATTATAGTTTTCCCCTTCAAACGCATAGAATTTAACCCAATCTTGATCATCAGGACTGTGGAAATCGTGAAATTGATAGTTATTGTAAATGATTATCTTATTCGATTTTACAAGATTGTTATCAGGCTCATAGCTGTCTTCAGCATAGGAGAGACAAGGCAGGCAAGAAAGCATTAGCGGCAGAAGCAGAAGTAACCCACACGTATGCTTTTTAGAAAATTGAATTTTTGAGATCATGGAAATTTCTCCTAATGAAAACTGTGTTAAAAATAACGGAAACCAATATTCCTAAGTATAACATAAAAATGGCTAAAAATTACCAATTTCTATCAAAGCATAAATTACCTCTTCAAGCCCTAGCTTATCATCTCCGTTAACATCTATCCCTGATTTAGGGTAATTATGCCTGATCATTCCTGACATATCCATTCCCGTTAGGTGTTTCAATGAAATGACGACGTCCGTAAGATTCAAATTACCGTCAGGATAAACATCACCGATGACCTGAGCATTCTCTTTATAAAAGATCGTTTGCATCGGCATGGAAATATTGGAATCCGCATCGATGGCATAAAAAGAGATCCAATACTGACCATAGCTTTTGAAATCGTTATATGTTGCCTCATATCTTTGTGTGTCGGCGTTGTAAGTCAAATCCAATTCGATCAGTTCAGTCACCGGCGTCGTCGAATCATAAACGTTTTCAGGAGGCGTAATAACTGCCCATACTCGATCAATGTCGCCTGTTGTTGTGACGTTTTGCGCCCAGAGCAAGGCTGAGGTTTCCTGGTCTATAGCAGTTTCCGGAGGTACCGTTCCGATGATCGGATCATCTCCGGCCAGCATGATCCCCGTGCCAATTTTGTATCCTCTGGCGATGCGACCGTCTTTGCCCAATTCATTCCCGATCCCGTTGCCACTGTCATCAAGCAGAGGTGTTTGTCTCTTGCGTGAAGCATTGATGGCATTATATGCATGTGTGAACGCATCCAGAATGCTGGAGCCGTTTAAAACCTTCTTCCAGAAAAAATTTGAAAAGGATATATCTCCGTTGCTCATAAACATTGCTGATTCATGATTGGATGTGCTGCTTACCAGAATGCGGCGTTTTTCAGCGGGTGGTGCTAAATCCTTAATAAAAGAGCCCGACATGCAGGCGTCGTAAATGACGGATACAGCGCCAGATATATCGTTTTGTAAATTATTGATCCAGTTGTTGAGGTCGGATGAAAGCAGGGTTTCCGAGCCGCTGATTTGAAAACCGCTATCATTGCCGTTACCGATAAGACATATGACAAGGTCCTGCGTGTTTTGCGCGGCCCATGTTTCAACTGCATAGCTCATGTTGCTTAATGACGGCGCTACATCGACACCGGATAAAAATGATACGGGACTCATGAAATAGATGTCTTGGTCCTCGTAACCCTGAAATTTAAGGGCTTCATAAACCAGTCGGGCGTTTTTTTCCACGGCGGGCCATAATTTATCAGTTCCATTACCACCGGCTACAATAATGGCCTTGCGATTGAGCGGGTTGTTGACCGACACCGTGGTCATTTTAGGAATCGATGTATTACCGATCCGATCCCGGGCATAGACTGAGATGTGATAGGTTCCTTCGGTATGAAATGCGTCGTATGTGGCTTCAAACCGATCGTTTCCGGCACTGACAAAGTCGATGGAAGGCAGTTCCTGTACCGGATTGCCGGAGTCGGACTGATTGTAGTCCGGCGGTCGAATTACGGCCCAGACCCGTGAGATGCCGTCTGCGTCGGTTACACCTGATGCGTAGAGATCGGCGCTGGAAGTATTATTAACGGTCTGCCCGGGGGAGACAGCATCAATCTGGGGACTCTCTCCATAAATTATGGTGGCGTTGCCGATGTAAAGTTGTGCCGCCAAATCCTTATCTTCCTGTTCATTGCCAACGCCGTTTCCGTTTGCATCTATCATGGCAGTCTGGTAGGAGCTCATGGAAGTGGAAGCAAGCTCAAACGCATCTTTGACATTGATACCGTTAAAAACATGGGTCCAGAAGAAATCGGAAAAAGAGATGGAACCCTGCGTAAGGAAGTTGGCCGGTTCATGTGGGGATGTACTGGTAAGGATGATACGCTCTTGACCTGAAGGTAGCTGCATATTTGATATAAAGCTCCCAGATTCGCAGGCATCGTAAACAACGATGACTTTGCAGGAAGCGTTTTCTTGCAATGAATCGAGAAGCGAGTCAAGCTCTTCGACGGAAAGGGTTTTTTCGCCGCTCATGCGGAATTTGCCGTTTCCCCCGTGATCGACAAGATAAACAACCAATGTCTCGGAATCGGACGCCCAATTTACCGCGCTTTCGAGCGCTTCATATGTTACGTCTCCATCCACATCGTCTAAAACGCCATTGCTGTCCAGATCAAGATCGAGATCCGATGAAAGATAATAAATGGTTTCTTTGTTGAAGCCCTGGTAGGTTAGTGCACGGTAAGCGAAATTAGCGCACATTTGGGTGCTGTCCCAAAGGCTGTTGCCTGGATATGGGCCGCCGCCTGCTATAATTATGGCCTTATTAGAAGTATCTATATCCAGCTTGCTTTTAAAAACTTGAATACGATTATTCTTAGTATCTGAAACATATAGTTTTCCCGATGAATCAAAAGCTATATCATATGGTTCACTGAACTGTCCGATATTAGAACCTGAAGCTCCGATTTCTGAAACAAAAACACCATCAGAAGTGTATATATGGATGTTGTCAGCATTTGCGATATAGGGGTTAGAATCAACATTTGCTACAAATACATTATCATTGTCATCGACTGCAATTCCGTTTGGTGTATTTAGTCCGTTACCAAATTTAGTAACGAATTGTCCATCGCTTGTAAATTTCAATATTTCATTACCTGTAGTTTGTGATATATATATGTAATCACTGCTGTCGACTCCTATTCCAAATGGTCGTTTAAATGACCAATTTTCATTACCATTATTTTCCCATTTGGCGATATATTGTCCGTCATTTGTAAATTGATAAAAACGGCTATAGCCTGCATCTGCTGCGTATAAAAAGCTACCATGAAAAAGCAAGGACGAAGGACGAAATGGCCGACCTGGTTCCTCAGGGACTTGAATATCTATCAGCCCCAGATATTCACCGTCGGACGAAAACTTATGCAATCCTTCATCTCTTGAGGTTTCGTATACATAGAGATTATCGTAATTATCAACTGCCATGGCACCAATTTCATAAAACATAGAAGGATTATCGAGTTTATAAATATATGAGCCATCTTTTGAAAATTTTTGTATGCGGCGGTTATACCAGTCTACAATATAGACATCATCTTTGCTATCAACAGCGATTGTTCTTGGGAGTGAAAAGAAACCATTTTCACCTCCTGAGCTCGACCACTTAGAAATGGGTATGCCATCCGATGTAAATCGCTTTATCTCAAAAGGATAATTCCAGAAAAATACATTATTGAAGCTGTCTATGCAAATATCACCATGGCCTGATGGCGTACTGCCGTCATTCCACCTGCTCATAAATTCCCCATCAGTAGAATATTTCGTAATTGTTCCCCTAAAATTCACATAAATATATCCGTTCTTATCTGAGATTACACCGGGTGTGCCATTTGATCCGAAGGACCAACCTTTAACATACTCGCCCTCTGGTGTAAATTTTTGAAGCCTGCCTCTCCCACTCGTAACATAAACAAAATCGTTTTCATCAACACATATATATCCTGGATATCTGAACTCTCCATGAGAGTCGCCGAAAGAACCCCATTTGCGGATAAAGACTCCATCCGATGTAAATTTTTGGACTTGATGGTTCCCTAAATCAGCGACATATACATTACCGAAACTGTCAACTGCTATACCTTCGGGTTGGTCTAAACCACCTCGCCAACGGTTAAGAAATTCTCCGTTTAGTGAAAAAACTTTGACCTGGTCACGATACCCCTCAGTCACGTAAACAGTATTATCTGATATAGCAAGTCCTCCGGGATTTTGAATGCTCCCATCATCACTTCCGCCGCCACCCCATTTAGAGATAAAAAAACCATCTAATGTAAACTTTCTAATAAAATTGTCTTCTATGCCAGTAACATAAAGCACATTTTTGTCATCTATTGCAAATATGGGATATTTAAAATACCAAGGCTGTTGTAATGTCGGCCACATTCGTTCAAATTGATAGTTTTCAATAGATGGCCCACTGGCATTGTAGCCCCAACCTTGTAAGGGGATTTCGATTTTTTCAATATTGTTATCCAACTCAACAATAATCATAGCTGTCTTTCTTCCAATTGAGCTCGGTGAAAAAACAACTTGAATCGTTTTTCCATGACCTGCATATATTTCCGTATTGGAGATATCTTCACCAACAATTTGAAATTCAGATGGATTCTCACCATTGACATAGATACTTTCAATTCTATAATTAGATGTAGATATATTTTGAATGTCAAATACTTGTTCTGAGGATGATGTTCCTATCTCAATTGATTCGAAATCGAAAAGCTGCGGTGACACCTGTATATCCTTGCTGGAATCGACAAATTTGATAGCATTTACAATTTCAACACTTTCATTCCCATCAACTATCTCTAATGTATAATTACATGGATAATCTGATCGTGGAATATAATAAGATATTGTTGAATTGTCAAACATAACGGGATCATATACATCCGGCAGCAATAGCGAAACAATTACCAGTCCGTTATCACCATCAGCTATATAAGCAAATTCCCCTTCAATATGAACATCGTTCGCGGATCCAGGTGTATCAATTGATTTGATTGTGAATGGTTCATGGAAATTACTAACATCAATTATTTTTAATCCGGATTGACCATCCGCGACATATGCTGTATTTCCAACAACCATCACTGAGTTGGCGTCAGATGTTGGAATGCATGATATGCTTTGGGGGTTTACAACATCTGATACGTCAATTAGCTGTAGTCCGGAAGAGCTGTCAGCTATATAGGCCATGCCTTGGCAAACGTCAATTCCGGTAGCATAACCAGTTGTGTTTTCGGATCCAACTAAAACAGGTTCGGCAGGATTGCTAATATCTACAATTTGAAGACCGCTGCTACCAGCCGCAACGTAGGCGATATTTTCCTCAACAACAACATCATATGCCGCGGAAGGCAAAGGCACAATGCCAACTGTTGAACTTGTCAATGGATTCGATATGTCCGCAATAACCAAATTTCCGTTGGTATCCGTTACAATCGCATTGCTGTTTGTTGTTTCGATTCCATATGGGCGAAGAGAGTGGTAGGGATCCAATGCTCCGTAAGTCAAATTTTTTATAAATGATGGAGAGGAAGGAGATGACACATCAATTAAATTAACGCCATTACAATAAGTAGTTAAATATGCTATATCATTTAAAACTGATACATCAAAAACTCGACATGTTTTCGGAAAAAAGCTAATACAAGAAAGACTGTTAAGGTTGCTAATATCGATTATTTTCATCCCCTGGTCTTTGTCTGCAAGATAAATAAAGCTATCAGACTTCGCGATTCTAGTGGCGAAACCTTGGATATCTATCCCTGAGATAATCGGTTTGCAAATTAATTTTGTGTTCTCTGTAAAACCGCTACCATCTATTGTAACTTCCAAAACCCCGTTTACGGAAGCAATTGAGGGGCTAACTGAGCTCACTATAAGTTCAGAATACGAATTGCTTTCACTAAATAAAGAAGTTAATATGGTTATCAGAATCACTAATAGTAATCTAATTAGCTTGTTAGATTTCATAATGTCATTTTTCTCCTTGTTGCACTTTAATTAATCTCATGCTCACGAATCATCACGCTTTCAGTTTCGAAAAATTGGCGCTAAAAGAAGATGTTTGAGCAACACTTTGAAAAAACCTCATGAACATGAAGCGAGATCACCCCAGGCATGAGAATGTATATTCACGATAAACCCTCATGACCGGGCCGGAGAGCTTTGCACTCTCCAGCATATAAGTTGCTTCAAAAATTTAGCGGAAATGTTGAAGTTACGTTTTTCTTTATGGACGTACATTCGGGTGCTTGGTCATTGAAATATCCGAGAGTAAAGCTGATGATTAAAAATGATAAACCATGGACGCATATACCGTATGCTCATCCAGATCCTGCAAAAAGGGCTCATTGTTTAATTTAAACAGCTCAATCCCATCACCGTGTCGCCATTGATAGGCAATGTCCAAGTGAAAGGAACCATACCCAATTCCGCTTCCAAAAGCAAGACCGAAGATATCATCCGGACTGCCTGCTGATGGCATCGGGTCGTAAAAGAGGCCGGCCGTCAAGGGGATGATGAGATTGGGGGTAATGATCAGGTATTCCCCACCGATCCGAATTTGATGGGTCGGATCGATATCTGATTGTTTGCCCGTCAGGAGCGACGTGGATCGGCCCTCCGAATTGATATATTCGGAATCGCCCCATTCAGTCCGGTAAAGGTCGGCGGATATCATCAGGTTGTGCCAAAACCGGTAGGCCAGCCCGATACCATAGGATGCCGGCATTTCAAGGGTTTCCGATGAGCTGAACCCGATGTCATTCCGCTGTATCCCGAATTTGGGCAGGTCCGGGTAGGTCTGCTCATCAAAATGGGTCCGGGTGTGATCGAGATCGGCTGAAAAGGGCAGCTTATAGACGGCTCCGAGCGTCAGGCGGCCGCCGATCCGGTACATCATGCCCAGGTTGGCATTGAGTCCCTGGAGTGAATACACGTCACGGGAAATGCTTTTAAAAGCAAAGGGCTCTCCGCGATCCGAGCCCTCTCCATTTTGGACCGTTTCGCTTTCCCATTCGTTCGGGGTGAGATCGTCATCCCAGAGGTTCAATGTTAGACCGGCGGAAAGGCTGGGGGTAATCTGGATGCAATAGGCCAGCCCCAGGGCGGACAGCTCTCCGGATTGACTGTGGTCGATTGTCTGCTGGACCCGGAGCGGTTCGGTCTCCGTCTCCAACGGAAATCGCCATCTCCGGGTAAAATCAAACAGTCGTTGATAATTGAGGGAGACGATCATGTTGCGCTCAAACAACTGAAACGGAAATGCCGCGCTGAGATAGTTGATCCCCCCTCGTCCGACCGTTTGGGGTCCCGCGTCGCCGGTGGATAGATCCTCGATTCGATGGAAGGCTTCATAAACGATTGATATCTCGGGACGCTCCAACTGGATCAACCCCCCCGGGTTCCAGGACGCGGCGGTGGCGTCATCGGCCACCGCAATGAATGCCCCGCCCATTCCCAGGGCTCGTGCGCCGGAGCCCACCGGATTGGGAGATGAGGGGAATTCGATCCGGTTGAAAGTATCCGCTCCCATTGACGCCGAAGCTGAAAGCCCGATGATGAAGCTCGCCAACAGGACAACCCGGATCATTTCAAATGATTCTATCTCCCATCGCCTGGGGGTGCCTTGCCCCATAGACTGATCGATCATTGCTTTCCTCTGTCCATCGTTGCCGTTGCCTATTTCGTCACCACCCGATGCCCGACCTTAAGCTCGGCGGCTTTGACCAACATCT
>CAZWGY010000053.1:10840-15504 GCA_964633575.1 uncultured Desulfobacteraceae bacterium | reverse complement strand
CGACTCACCGAGACGCTCCCTCACGGTCGCGGCTCTGCATTGTAGGAGCACGGGCATCACGTATTTTCACGATAAGTGCCGTCAGCTCCCGGCGGCGGGGAGCCGGACCGTCACCTCGGCCCCGCCGGCGGGGCGATTGGCGATGGTCACCGTCCCGCCGTGGGATTCGACGATGTTTTTGACGATCCCCAGCCCCAGGCCGGTGCCGGTATCCTTGGTGGTGAAAAAGGGGTCCCAGAGCTTGTCGAAGACTTCCGCGGGGATGCCGTCTCCGTCGTCCGTAAACCGGGCGGTGACATGGGACCCGTTGGCCCGGAGGGCCACGCCGATCCGCCCGCCTCCCGGCATCGCCTGCATGGCGTTGATGAGGATGTTCAAAAACGCCTGGTAGAGCATGTCGGCGTCGGCCCGGATGCCGGGCAGGCCGTCGTCGATCCGCCGATCGATGGTGTAGGGCACCTCGGTTTCCTGGGATGAAAGGAATGTCAGGTTTTTATCGACGATGGCATCCAACCGGCAGGGCGACAGGCTCGGCTGCTTGGGCCGGGCGAAGTCGAGAAAGTCGGTGATGATTCGGTTCAGCCGGGTCGATTCCTCCACGATCACGTCGGGAATCCGGCTCTGGGGCTGATACCGGGCCATCTGCTTTTTGAGCAGCTCGGCGGATGACCGGATGATCCCCAGCGGGTTCCGGATTTCGTGGGAGATCCCGGCCACCATCTCCCCGATGGCCGACAGCCGTCGGGTCCGGCTCAGTTCCTCCTCCAGCCGGATTCGTTCCAGGTTCCGCCGGTGGATGATCCGTTCGCCCCGGCGGACCACCAGCAGGAGCACGACGAACAGCGCTCCCATGACGATGCTCGAGCTGATGATCACCCGGATCTGGAACCGGAAGATGGCGTGGTAGTCGGCCGACAGATCCTGGGCGATCTCCACCACCCCGAGCACCGGCCCCGAGATCCGGGACAAAGGCTTTTCGGCCCTGAGGGGAGCGAAGGTGATGATCCGGCTCTCCCGGGGAATTCCCAGAAAAATCTCGATGAAGCTGCCCTGCTGGACGAGCTTGGATGTGGCCTTGCCCGCAATGGCGTCCTCGTAGGCGGTCCCGCCCTTATTCTTCCGGCCAACTTTGTCTTGATCAAAGCTATAGGAAATTATATGATTCATGTCATAGATATTGACCATGTCCACGCGGAAGCTGTGGAGCGTGCTCCGGACCACCTTGTCCATCCGCTCGAACTGCTCCTTGTTCCGGAGCTGAATTTTCCCGAACTTCAACGCCACGGGGATGATGAACTGGAGAAAGACCTGATGGTTGAGGTTTTCCACGAGGAGCAGAGCGTAATCCTCGCTCTTTTTGAGCTGCATGGCCCGGGCCCAGTGGGTGTTGAAGATGGAGAGCACCACCGTGCCCAGGAAGATGACGATCAGGCTGGTGAAGGTGAAGTACTTCACCAGGCGGAAGGGCTTGACCTTGTCGACGGACGCTTGCTGACTTGACATGGAGCGCTTGGCCTCGGGAAAACAGTGGACGGCCGGGACGAGCCGTCCCCGCGGGTAAGGAGGAGATCTCTACCGGCCGATTACGCCGGGGAACCTATTGACTCGGTTGCCCGACCCGTGAAATATAGATATACTTCCCGTCCGGAACGATGGCAATGACTGGGGCAATGACCGGGGCAATGACCGGTCGAAGCGGATAACCGAACGGGCGAGGGGCTACATTTTGTTTGACACCATCGAATATATTATATAATGATGATGACATCAACGCCCGCGACGGGGTGCCCGCGGCACTTTATCCGATTTTGACACACATAAACCGCCACTTCCAGAGAAAAGACCCCCCGCCCCGCCGGACGGATACAACGCGAACGGCGCGGTGCGGACCAGCGACCACAGGGGGCACAACGTGATATTTAAAAAGAAGAAAGTCAACGTAATCGGTCTCGACATCGGTTCCCGGACATTGAAGCTCGCGGAGATCGATGCGGTCAAGGACAACTATTCCCTCAAGAAATTCGGGATGAGCGACATCCCCCACGGGCTCATCGAAGAGGGAACCATAAAAAGTCCCGACGAAGTGGCCAACGCCATCCGTCAGCTCTTCAAGATGCACAAGATCAAGGACAAGCACGTAGCCGTGTCCATCGGGGGCTTTTCCATCATCGTCAAGACCATCAGTGTCCAGAGCATGCCGTCCGAGCAGCTCCAGGAGACCATCCGTTTCGAGGCGGAGCAGTATATTCCGTTTGACATCAGCGACGTGAACCTCGACTTCCAGATTCTCGGGGAGGACGAGGATAACCCCAACCAGATGAACGTCCTCCTGGTGGCCGCCAAAAAGGACGTCATCACCGAGTATGACACCCTGATCCGGATGGCCGACCTGATCCCCCGGATCATCGACGTGGAGGCCTTCGCCCTCCAGAACATCTACGAAGCCAATTACGACAGTGACGGGGAGAACGTCGCCCTTATCGACATCGGGGCAACCAAAACAACCATCAACATCGTCCGGGACAGCATCTCGGTCCTCGTCCGGGACATCTCTTTCGGGGCCGCTCAGATCGCTCAGCAGATCGCCACCAAGACCGGCATCAGCATGGATGAGGCCGAGGCGACCTTCCACGGCACCGGGGGAGGCCAGATCGCCGATAAAACGGCGGTGGAGGTGGTCAACACCGTTGTGACCGAATGGTGTACCGAAATCCGGCGGGCCCTCGACTTCTTCTATTCCACCTATGCCGGGGAGCATATCCGGCGGATCATCCTGAGCGGGGGCGGGTCGAAAATCCAGGCATTCCGGGACATGCTGGCCGAGGAAACCTCATCCCACGTCGAGCAGATCCAGCCCTTTGAACGGCTCAATCCGGGGGGCGGATTCGATGAATCCTATCTCGAACGGGTGGCCCCTCAGGCGGCCATCTGTCTCGGCCTGGCATTGAGAAGGGTGGGCGACAAATGATTCGGATCAATCTGCTGCCGTATGCCAAGGAGCGGGAGAAAGAAGGGGGCAAGAACCAGGTTGTCATCTTCGTTATCTTTGTCGTCGCTCTACTCGCCGGACTTTACTGGTACCACAGCCGGCTCAACAACCAAATCGCCGATCTCAACGACAAGATCGAATACACCCAGAAGGAGCTCGACCGGTACAAAAAGATCGTCGCTCAGGTGGAAGCCCTCCGGGCCAAGCTCGAGTTCCTCCGGAAAAAGCTCAACGTCATCGACGAGCTTAAAGCAAGCCGGGGGGAGTCCTTCCGGCTTCTGGTCATGATGACCGAGTTCCTCGTCGAGGAAAAGATGTGGCTGACCCATCTGGAAGCCGAGGAGCGCCGGACCGTGACCAAAACGGGAAAGGGGAAAAACGCCACCGAGGAAGTCAAGATCGACGTGGTGATCGGGGTCAAGGGGATCGCCCTGGACAACAAGACGGTGGCCTACTTCATGTCCCGCATCGAGGACGCCAAAACCGAGGATGGGCGGAACCTTTTCGAGCAGATCCGGCTGGTGACCCTCCAGCAGGAGGTCTTTCAGCAGAGCAAGGAAGCCGAGGAGATCAACCTGAAACAATTTGAGATCAATTTCGTCAAGGCGCCGCCGGCACCCCCTGAGGAAGAGGCGACCGCCGGGAAGGATGCAAAGGCAAAACCGTCATGAAGCTCAATCTGTCGTCCTTTTTCGAAAAGATCGATAAGCTTCCCCGGCTGTATAAGATTCTGATCATGGTCGGGACCGTCATCCTGCTCGTCGGCCCCTTCGTTTACTTCTCCTATCTCCCCAAGCACAAGGAGATCGGCGAGCTCAGCGAGAAGCTATCCGACCTTGAATCGGAGCTCCTGGTGGCCAAGCGGAAAGCCGCCAGGCTCAGGGAAGTGGAGCGGCAGATGGCCGCGGCCGAGGAGGAGTTCGAGGAGGCCAAGCAGGCCCTGCCCGAAAGCGAGGAGATCCCATCGCTGTTGACCCAGATTTCCAACGCCGGTCAGGATTCCGGGCTCGAGTTCCTCCTGTTCAAACCGGAAAATGAGGTGTCAAAGGGCTTTTATGCCGAAATGCCGGTGTCCATGGAGGTGATCGGCGATTATCATGACGTGACCCGGTTCTACGACAAGCTCGCCCGACTCGACCGGATCGTCCACGTCAAGGACGTGGTGATGGATGAGGCCCAGCGGAAAAAGAAGAAAGGGGATTCCGAGATTGTTGAAGATCGACTGAAGGTCTCTTGCAAGGCCGTCACCTATCGATTTTTAGAGCAGTCACCGGAATCCGATGACAACGGCAAAAAGAAGAAATAGCCGGATGAAGAAAGCGACCATGAGATCTGCCATAGGATATGCGCTGCTGGGAGCGGCTCTTCTCCCCTTTCTAATGGGCGGATGCGGCGGCGGCGATGATGCGCCCGCGCGTTCGGAAACAGTGGTCCGCAAGGCCGTGCCCGACCGCCCCTCCGAGGTGGTCAAGCCGGTGCCCAGCCCGCCTCCCGAGCCCCCGGCGGGCGATGAGGTCCCATCGGGCGACGAGGCTCCGGCGGTGGCCGCCACCGAGCCGGCGATTCCGGAACCGGCGGCACCCGAGCCGCCTCCCGCTGAAGTCCCGGAACCCCCGGCTCCTGAAGAAACGCCCCCGGCCGAGCCGAAACCGCCGGTGGTCGCGGATGCCGATAC
>CAZWGY010000053.1:0-10740 GCA_964633575.1 uncultured Desulfobacteraceae bacterium | reverse complement strand
CTGAAGAAACGCCCCCGGCCGAGCCGAAACCGCCGGTGGTCGCGGATGCCGATACTCCCCCGCCGGCGACCGGGCCGACGCCTTCCGAGGCGCCCGAAAAGGAGACGCCCGCCCCGGCCATGGACGATGAGCCCGAACCCGTTGATGATGCCGTGCCGGCGGTGGCTGATGCACCGGCCGATGAGCCTGAGCCCGTCCCGGCGGAGGAATATCCGTCCGACGCCCCCTCCGAAGGCGAAGCGGCGATTGCCGCGACCCCCACCGAGGAAGAGATGGCCGAGGCCGAAGCCGATGTCATGGGCGACAGCGCCATTGCCTCCATCATCAACATGGGACGTCAACAGGATGACGGCGGGGAGTACGACCCGTCGGGCCGGGTGAATCCTTTCGAGCCGCTTTTCAAGCCCGAGCCCCCGCCCAAGGAAGAGCCGGAAGAACCGCCTCCCGAGCCGAAGACGGCGGGAGATAAGCCGGAACCCAAGCGTCGAGTCCCTCGAACCCCGCTGGAGCGGATGGACTTGGGCCAGCTCAAGCTCGTGGGGATCATCCGGGCGGAAAGCGGCGACAGGGCGTTGGTGGAAGAAGCCTCCGGAAAGGGATACATCATCAAGGAGGGCACCTACATCGGGATTCATTCCGGACAGGTCGCGGAGATCCTCTGGGATCGGATTATCGTCGAGGAGAAAACCGAAGACGTTTACGGCGAAGCGACCTACCGGACCCGAGAGCTCAAACTTCAAAAACCCCCGGGAGAAGGATATGACCAGATGTAAGACCCCCCCCACGGCAGACCGTCGGCGAATCACGGCCGTCACCCTTTCCAGCATCCTCGCCATCGCCCTCATCCTCTCCGGCTGCGCCGGGGACCGGGGCGCCCGGACTGACGATTCGGCCGCCGGCCCGCCAACCGGCCCGGCCCGGATCACCGGCCTTGACGTGGTGGAGGGGATCGACACGGTGGATGTGCTCGTCCGCGGCGACCGGCCCCTCACTTACACCTCGGTGACCCGGCCCACTCCCCCGGCTTTTGTCCTCCGGTTCACCGGCGCGGCCCTGGACGTGGGAGAGGGAACCGGTCGGTACAACATTGACGTGCCCTTCAGTCGGGTCATCGAGGCGGTCACCGCCGTCGAGGAGTCCGAAAACGGCCAGCCGGTCACCCGTCTGGAAATCGCCCTCGGCCGGGAGCGGAGTCCGGAGATCATCCGGATGGGCGAAGGTCTCCGGATCGCCTTTGCCGATCCGGGCGCGGGGGCACCCCGGTCCGCTGAAGCCGACGATGTTTCCCCGGCGATGGCCCACACCGCTTCCCGGCTCGAATCCATCTACGCCACCCGCCTGGATGACAGCCTCAAGGTCTTCGTGGGGGCCGACGGCGCCATCACCAATTACAAAGCCTACACCATCGACAATCCCCCCCGGATCATTTTCGACATCTTCAACCTCCAATCCCCCTACCGGGATGAGAAACAGGTCGCGGTGGACACCCGCTGGGTCAAGCGGATCCGCTATTTCGGATACCCCGACCGCCTCCGGCTGGTTCTCGAAACCCAACCCCGGTACCTGACCGCCTTTTCGGCCAATCCGGTGGACAACGGCCTCCTGGTCAACGTGGGGACCGCCGCCCGGTTCGCCAGCAAGATTCCGCCCCCGAGCCTCGAATCCGACCGGGCCGAGCCGGAACGGCACCCCCTGCCGCCGGGGGCCGCCGAAGCCAATCGTCTCCAGTCGGTCTATGCCACCCAGCTCGATGACAGCACCCTGGTCACCGTCCGGGGCGACGGAGCCATCACCAATTACAACACCTCGTCCCAGGATGACCCGGCCAGCATCGTCGTGGACCTTTTCAACATTGACAACCCTTACGAGCAGACCCACGCCTTTCCGGTGGACACCCGCTACGTCAAGCAGGTCCGCTATGAAAGCCTGGCCGACCGGCTCCGCCTCTACATCGACACCCATCCCCGCTATCTGTCGGCCTTTACCACTCAGCCCGATAAAGACGGCCTGGTGATCCGGGTGGGCTCGGGCGAAGCCCCGGCTCCCGCCGAACCGGCTCCCGCCGGACCAGCGCCCGCGCCGCCCCCGGCTCCGCCCCGGGCCTACGCGGAGAGCGGAAAGCCGGCCTGGATCAACCGGATCGACTTTCTCAGCGAGGACGCCGGCCGGTCCACCCTCATCGTCGGCACCACCCGGCCGGTTCCCTACGACCTGGTGACCACCGGCGACAATAAGCTCGCCCTGAAGCTGGAAGACACCCGGATTCCCGACTATCGCGAGCGTCCCCTGATCACCGACCGGTTCGAAAGCGCGGTGGACGGGATCGTCCCCCGGCAGAACGGCGGGCCGGGCCGGACCACCGTCTTCGACATCCAGCTCCGGGAGGGCGTACCCTACTATGTGGAACAGACCGACGACATGCTGATGGTCCACTTCGAGGCATCTTCCATCTCGCCCAAGCCGTCGGCGGTTCCCGCCGTGGCCGACGCGGGAGCCCCGCCGGGCGGGGCCCTGCCTTCGGATCAGACGTCCCCCGAAGCGGCTCCGAGCCAACCGCCGGCCGGGGATTTCGACATGCCCTCGGCGTCTCCGGCCCCGGCGGAAACCGTCCCGCCCGCCGGCGGATTTGATGCCGCCCCCGCCGGGGAATTCGCCGCGGTTCCCGCGGCCCCGCCGGAGACCGATCAGCCGAGTGAGGCCGAGCTGCTCCTCGGGAGGAGACCCACATACACGGGCGAAAAGATCGCCCTCGACTTTTACGAGACCGATATTAAAAACGTCTTTCGGATTCTCCGGGAGGTTAGCGGGAAGAACTTCGCCGTGGACAACGACGTGGACGGCAGGGTTACCCTCACCCTGGAGAAACCCGTCCCCTGGGATCAGGTCCTCGACCTGGTCCTCAAGATGAACGGCCTGGGCAAGACCTTCGAGGGCGATATCATCCGGATCGCCACCAAGGAGACCCTTAAAGAGGAAGAGCAGGAGCGTCAGGAACAGCTCATGGCCGCCAAGTCGGCCAAGGACCAGGAAAAGGCGCTCGAACCCCTTAAAACCGAATATATCCCCATCAACTACTCCAACGCCCAGTCGGAGATCCTCCCCCACCTCGAAAAGGTCAAGACCGCCGACCGGGGAACCCTCAGCGTCGATACCCGGACGAACATGATCATCATGACCGACACCGAGGAGAAGATCAAACAGGCCAGGGAGATCGTGAGCAAGCTCGACCGGGTAACGCCCCAGGTCATTATCGAAGCCCGGGTGGTGGAAGCCACGAGTACGTTTTCTAGATCCATCGGAGCCGAGTGGGGGGTACAGGGTGGCCTCAGCGAGGCCACCGACGAGAACGCCATCGCCGATCAGGGATACGGCCCCCAGCGAGGATACAACGTCCTGGGCGGCACCTACGGCTGGGACATGGCCATGAATTTGCCTGTTTCCTCTACTGGCACTTTGGGATTTAATTTTATGCGGATCGCTGGCAGCGCGTTGACCTTGGATGCTAAGCTCATGGCTATGGAAACCAGAGGCGAGGCCAAAATCGTATCCGCGCCCAAAGTTTTAACCCTAGACAACAAAATGGCATCCATTAAACAGGGCATCTCTTATCCCGTTCAGACGGTTGAGGACGGCGAGGTCAACGTGAGTTTCAAAGACGTCGATCTGCTGCTGGAGGTGACGCCGCATGTGACCCCGGACAATCGGATTTCCATGACAATCAACATCACCAAAAATGATCTAGGCCAGGTGATTGCAGGTGAGCAGGCTTTTACGACCAAAGAAGCAAAGACGGAGCTGCTGGTCAATGATGGCGATACAGTGGTCATTGGCGGGATTATCAAAACCACTGAGCGGGCGAGCAACAATGCGATCCCGGGACTATCGAAAATTCCGATCATCGGCTGGCTATTTAAGTCCAAGGAGAACAACGAGGATAAGGAAGAGCTGATGATCTTCATCACTCCGCGGATCGTCCAGTTGGAGCAGCGCCAGACTCAGATCTAAACCAGACCGGACCCGGCGGACGGTAACACGACCGCCCGAAGGGCCCGGTTTGGACCAACAACGGAACCCGCCGGGCCGCCCGGCGGTTTTCAATAGAATAAACGGACCCCCCAACCGACGCACCGGGTTCCCGGGCGACGGACTGACGGGGTATGAACGGCCGGCCGTGGACACGGCCGGACCGGGCACCACGCAATAAGGCAGGAAAGGGAACATAATGAAGGCGAACCGAGCCCATAGTGTGCTGTCGGTCCTGATGGTGGGACTGCTTACCCTGTTCACCCTGTTCGCCGCCGGTTGCGGGGCTTCCGGCGGATACGACTCCGGAGAGGATGGAGATGGAGAGCCCGCCCCTCCCGCGGAGCCTACTTATAACTTTACGGGGACGGTCTACGGAAAAAACGGACTGCCGGTATCCGATGCCGTTGTGCAGGTCTTTAGTCAGATGCTGACCAGCGTCACCAATGCCAATGGCGAGTTCGCCATGAACGTTGCCTCCGAACTTCACACCATCCTTTCCTCCAAGGATGGATTCATCGACTCGTATGTTCTTGCTGATCTATCTCCTGGCTCCGCTTTGGGGCAGTCCGTGCTGCTCCAATATGCATCCGCCCCGGTGGTCGACGTTGCGGCCAAAGTGGGGGCCGAGGTAGAATCAAACCCCATTGATGGCAACCAGGCCAGGTTGAGCATACCGTCCCAGTCATCTTATACGGTCGGCGAGAAGACGGGGTTGGGGAGTGCCGAGATGAGCTTAGAGCTGATCGACGTGACGGACCCCCTTCCCGTGCCCATGCCGTCGCCCACAACCCTCGATCCGAACGATGTGATCATCAGCGGCAAAGAAGCGCCTTATTCCCTGGTGACCATTAAACCGGCGCTGCTTCAGCTCGAAGCTCCCGCGACGCTCGTGCTTCCATCACATGCTGATGTGGTTGGAGGACGGGTTTTGCGCTATGATCCGTATGTTCACAAATGGGTGGATACCGGTGTGCGCGCCGATGACACACCGGAAAACGGGATTGCCCTGAACATTACCACCGGCGGCCCCTACGGGCTGTTTTACAAGGAACGGCGGGTGGGTACGGTCCAGGGAACGGCATCGCCCAATACATTGGTATTGATCGGGGACAAAATCATCGAGGTCCCGGCTAATGGACGTTTCCAGGTTAATGAGGTGCCCGTGCCACCCGGAGGCGTGTTGACCGTGATGAGCATTGATCCGGCGACAGGCCGGGTGGTCGCCAATGAGATCAATTTGGTACCCGGGGAAGTGGCCACCGTAGACCTATCCATGGTCGAAGTTGGCAGTGTGAATATAATCAAAATCGGCGGCATGACTGTAACCGCGGAAGCAGAGCAGAGCATCACCCTGATCGCCGATGGCAGCAGCCGGACACCCGTGAAGGCGGAGGTGATCGATGTGAACGGCCGCCCCGCTTCCGATGGGAGCGTGGTTATTTTCAGCAGCACGCATGGAGCCTTCGCGAATCCGACGGCAACCACGGTTAATGGTCAAGCGGTCGCTTACTTACTCAGCCCGGACACCGAAGGGCAAGGCAGTATCACGGCCTCGGCCGGCGGTATTTTGAGTGCTGGGGTTCCGGTGACTTTTGTTCCTGAGCCGAACGATATCTCAATCTCGACATCAAAGAATTCGGTCAAGTCGGATAACTCCGACAGTGCTATTATTACGGTGACCGTTTTGAACGAAAACAATGCGCCTTACAGCGGATTGACGGTCACCTTTAATTCCACCGGCGGGCAGTTGAGCACTTACACTGATGAGGACGGCAACGTATGGCCGGATCCCGACGCGGACCCGTCAACAGTGGTAACGGGGCCCGAAGCGCTTGATGCAAGCTTTGGCGGAAAGGCCATGATTCGCTTTTCGTCCGGCACCAATAACCAGGCGAATCGAACCGTTACCATCACGGCATCAGTGGCGGGGCTTGATCCCGTGCAGATTCCGGTGCAGGTGGATGGCACCACCATCACCGCGGAGACCGAAACTACCATTCTGGAGATTGGCGGACGGGAAACGTCGGAGTTGACGATCACCGTCAAGGATGCGGGAGACAAGGCGATTTACGATGCGCCGGTGGAATTTAGCGTGGAGCCGGAAGGTACGCTGAGCTGGCAGACAGCCGATGAGACCGATAACGTATATCGGACTGACGTTACCGGGAAGCTGGATGTGATTATCACTGGAGAACAGACCTCCGAGGAAGCCGTTCTCACGGTGGAATCCTTGGGAGCTAAAGCGACACAGAAGTACAAGATAGGCTCGTTACTGGAGACGTTTGCCATCATAGTCCCGGAAGAAGACCCGGTTTCGCTTAAAACCAATGAGGAGCTGTCCGTTACCGTACGGGCCAACAATCAGCGGGCGGTCAAGTTTTCGACCACGTTCGGTTCGTGGCAAAACGATGCCAGCCTGATTGAGGTTCCGGTGGCAGGGGACGGGACCGCCACGGCTCGCTTGAAAGCCGGCGAGCCGGGACTGGCGACCGTGCAAGCTTTTGACGCCGATGATCCCGAGACCAGTGATATTCTGAAAGTGGCGATATCGGCTCCGTACAGTCAATCGAGCAAAATTTCCCTTCAAGCCAACGAATCGGTGGTAGCTCCGAGCACCGGAGATGTATCAAACTCGGTAACCATTCAGGCGACGGTACGGACGGCAAGCGATCAGGTGGTTGGTGGCGCACCGGTCATTTTTACTATCGAGGACACCACGGGTGGCGGGGAGTATCTCAGCCCGGTGATCGTTTATACCAATGACAACGGCATAGCCACCACGACCTTTACGTCGGGCGTGCTGGGGTCGGACAATGTTGGGGTTAAAGTGGTCGGCAAGATCATCGGGATGGAGAAGATCACCGATGAGATCCGGATTGTCATAGGTGGCACTGCTGGGTCGATCCACATTGGCAGAAGCACGGTCGTGCAAGTGTCGGAAGACAACACTCACTATATTCTGCCCATGTCGGTTCTCGTCTCCGACACCCACGGCAACCCAGTGGCGGGCACGCGGGTAACCCTCGGTACCTGGCCGGTTCAATACGCAACGGGATACTGGACGGTTCAGCCCTGTGAGCCGGTTCAAACGGGGACCTACGCCAATGAAGACGAAAATCGAAACCTGAGCCTAGAAAACGGAGAAGATGCAAACAAGGATGATAAGCTAACCCCGCCGAGCTCCGCGGCGGGATCGGCGGTTCCCTCTATTGTGACAACGGACGAAAATGGAGTGGCTGCATTTGATTTGTATTATCTTAAAAATTCCTCCGTTTGGATCAAGGACGAGGTGTCGGCCTCGGCCATCGTCATGGGCACCGAAACCCGTTCGACCTATGATTTTTGGCTGCCGTTTTTAGAAGGGGATGCTTGTAATCTGCCCCATTCTCCTTACAACCGGGAGGCCAAGCCGGATCGGTTCACCATCAGCGCGAATCCGGATGAGTTGCCCCCCGACGGGATCAGCCAGAGCACCATAACGGCCGAGGTGTTCGACAAGGACGGATTTTCAGTCGGTGGGGGTGTTCAAGTGACCTTCACAGTGGAAGGTCCCGGTGGCTTTCCGAATACCAAAACCTATCAGGCCTATACCGACCAGACGGGTGTTGCCACGGCGTTCTACACGGCGGGACGGGATTCAGGAACGGCGACGATCACGGCTACCAGCGAGGATGCGACCGCTTCCGTCCAGATTACCTTGAGCCAGGGGAAGCTTTTTCTGACGGCCGATGTGCTGGAAATCCTGGCGAACGGAGAAGAAGCGAGCGCTTTGACGGCGTCTATCCTTAATGTTGAAGGCAATCCCATCACGGAGAATGTGCTGATTACGTTTTCAACCTCCGCCCCGGGATTTTTTGCGGAAAGTGGGGCGACGAGCTACGAGGTTTATTCAGCCGGGGGCGGGGCGGCCGCGACGTTTAAGTCCAACCCGATTGCGGCCGGCAGTGGCGCTACCAACATCACCGTAAGCGCGTCCGCCGAAGGCGGGCTTAGCGATCAAATAACAATTGCCGCTTTCGCTCAGGAGATTGGATCGATTTCATTGACTGCTGCACCAACCGAAATTCCGGCTGACGGGACTAGCGTGACGACGATTACCGCCAACATTGTGGACAGCACCGGAGTGGCGGTCGGAAAGGGGGTGCCGGTAACCTTCGAAACCACCAGTGGAACCTTTCCCAACGGTGAGGCCACTTATACGACGACGACACCGCCGGGAAGCACGGGAACAGTGGTCGTGACCTTGAAATCGGAGGATCAGGTAGGTACGGCAAATATCACAGCGACATCTCGGAATGTTAGTGGAGCGACGGCGGTACAGTTCACGGAGTCTGGCTCTATGGTTGCGCCCGCGGTAATTGAGATGCTCGATGACGATGGCGACGGCACGCCGGACTATCCGGATCCAGATTGGATCGCTGTTAAAGGATCAAGAGAACAAACAGCGACTTTCATTAGATTTAGAGCGCTTAAGTCGGATGGGACTGTTGTGGACAATGGTGTGCCAATCAAATTCAGTATCTATCCTCCTGAAAAAGAGAGCGAGATGGGGGTTTCGCTTTCTAAGAATACCGACTCGACTCGTAATGAGGATGGCGTGGTGAGCACGGTTCTCTATAGTGGTTATAAAGCTGGAAGCGTAGCTGTAAAAGCTTACTATGAAGACGAAAACGGCACGGAACGTGCTTATGTGATTTCAAGTGACATTACCATTCGAGGAGGTTTGCCTGTTGGAGAAGCTTTTGGTATTGAAGCAGAATCATTGGTCCTGAGTCCAACGGAAAATAACCAATCAACCAAGATAAATGTTACCGCATCCGATATTTATGGTAATCCGGTACCGAAGAATACCACAATCACCTACAAGACTTACAATACAGGGGGGATACTGGAGCCATTGACCAATACAATATCGCATGAAGAAGGCGCTAACGCCGGTTATTCATACTCTTGGCTGTATTGGACGACCAATCCAGCGCCATTACATGGCGTGGTATCCGTTACGGCTGAGACGACCGGAGGGGACTCCACCCATGTGACTTCTATTGCGGCATTTCCGGAAGATTTCAATGCGAAGGATAATTACATCCTTTTTGCAGGAACCGACGGCGGAGGGGTGTATCGATCCACTGACTCGGGAAGAAGATGGACAAACACGAGTCGCTCCACCAATATCCAGGGGCAGAACTACATAGATCCATATATAAATGATATGGCGGTTGATTGGGACAACACGAATCTTGTATACGCAGCTACTGGGCACGGTGGAGAGGGAAGTCTTTATCGAAGCCGTGACCGGGGATTAACGTGGGATAGCAACAATCCTCAAGAAGAATGGAGAGGAATCTTGCCCGTCAATACGGCCTCAACCTCAGTGATCTGCGATTATGATGATACAAATGATCCTCCAATAGACAATTATTCGTATGTATGGGTTGGCACTCAAGGTGGTGGAGTTTATTACGCGCCTGATGGAAATGCGGATTATGATAGTAATACTCCAATATTCACTCAGAGTAGTACTTTCGGAAACGGACGGTATGTTCAGGATATCGTCAGAGCCAGGGGAACCCATGGCCCGAGTGCGGTATTATATGCAGCGACGGCAAACGGAATCTGGCGAAGTCTGAATGGCGGATCAACATGGAAGGCAACGCATCGATTTTCTGGAGATTTCATTAATTGCCTGGCCATTCATCCCAAGTCCTCTGGCGGGGCTGATGATGTCATTTATGCAGGTACTGAAACCGCTGGTGTATGGGTTTCTCAGGATAGTGGATCGAGTTGGGTGCCTTACACCGATGGGATGAGACAGGGGGATTCGTGGGATGAAAGCAGGATGATCAAGGCTTTGATGGTAGATGATGTGAATAATATCTTGTACGCCATTACCTATTTTTGGGAAGTCGGCGAATCAAGGCCAGAGGGGAATTTATTCGCGTATAGGTTGAGACCGGATGGGACAATGGGTGATGGCGCTTGGTTTGAGGCGAATTCTGATTTGCCGCAGTATCAAAATGGACCGAGTGGAGAAGGTAAGCGTTATGCTCAACACGCTCTGGCTCTGATAAGCGATGTTCAAGGGAACCCGTCGACCTTATTCATAGGCGGAGAGGGCATCAATCTATACAGGGCGGAAAATGGGCTGGAGACGGGTTCGCTGGATTGGGAAAATAGCGGTGATGGGCTTACAAATCGCATCATGGCAAGAACACAGGTGATTTTTACCGGTATTGGCGATCCTGGGTCGTCGCCCTATTTCGATTATACGTTCAGTGTAGAACCAGATACGCCGGCGGCCAGTTTGGACGGCGGTCCGAATGTAAGTGTCGGGTTTAACGTATGTGCCGAGGACGCTTTCGGGAATCCGCCAACACCCGGCTCTACTATATCTTATTCAGTTGATGGCGGAGGCGAAACATCCCTGGTTACGTTTGGGGCGGATGACTATGATTTCGGGACATGCTCTAGAAAAGCGCGTTTTAGTGTGCCCATGACATTTGAGGAGACGGAAAACCCGGATACAGGTGAGACGGAGTATGGCGATTTGCAAACAACCGTTGATGTCTATTTTGAGGACGTATTGACGGGTATTCGAAGAATTTACCGATATAATTAAAGCCTTCTTTTGAGAGCTCAGTAACAAGTTGGCATTTAACAAGGGCGGCGAAAGCCGCCCTTACTTTTAGGGGTGCGAATGAAAAACTGGACAAA
>CAZWGY010000052.1:0-15534 GCA_964633575.1 uncultured Desulfobacteraceae bacterium | reverse complement strand
GGACGGAGGAGACGCATGGCATAATGAACAGCACCAAACACCTGATCATTGCCCTGTCGCTGTCGATCGCCAACGTGGTGATCGGGACATTTGGTTATATGATCATCGAGGGGTGGGGGGGCCTCGATGCCCTATACATGACCATCATCACCCTGACAACGGTAGGGTACGGTGAGATCCAGCCCCTGAGCCGGCTGGGCCGAATCTACACCATCGTTTTAATTTTTTCCGGGTTCGGCTTCTTCTTCTTCGCGGCCGGGGCGCTGGTTCAGTTCATGGTGGAAGGCCAAATCCGAACGATATTGGGGAGAAGACGATTGGACAGAGAAATCAATCGGTTGAAAAACCATTACATCATCTGCGGCTATGGCCGGATCGGCCGGGTGATCTGCCGGAAGCTGCGCCAGAAGCCCATGGCCATCGTGGTCATCGAGCAGGACCCGGACCTGATTCCCAGGATGGAGTCGGACGGGGTGCTCTACATCTCCGGGGAGGCCGCCGACGATGCGAACCTGACCCGCGCCCGGATTCAGTCGGCCCGGGGGCTTATCGGAGCCCTGGGCACCGATGCCGACAACGTCTTCCTGGTCCTCACCGCCCGCCAGCTCAACCCGGACCTGACCATCATCGCCCGGGCCGGAGACGAACGGGCGAACTCCAAGCTCCGGGCCGCCGGGGCCAACCGGGTGGAATCCCCCTACGAGATGGGAGCGGCCAGCATGGCATTGCGGATCATCCGGCCGACGGTGACCAGCTTCCTGGACCTGGCCCTGTCGGACCGGCCCACGGACATTCAGATGGAAGAAATCCCGGTCAGCGCCAACTCGGATCTGGTGGGGGTGATGCTCAAAGACTCGGGCATCCGCCAGCGGTTCAACCTGATCATCATCGCCATCAAGAAGCCGGACGGATCGATGCGGTTCAACCCTTCCTACGAAGCGGTTATCCACATCGGGGATACGGTCATTGCCGTGGGAGAGGACGACAACCTTCAGGAGCTTGACCGGATATTGAACCCCGACCCGAAGGGAGAAAAGGGGGATGGATAGCGGGGCCGGCCGCTTTCAGATTTTATAGATGATCCGCGATTCGGTGATGATAATGTCCACGTGCCGGTCGTGGGGCTCCATGGGGATCTGGCCTAAAATCTGGTCCTCGAAGGTCAACGCCACCTTCCGGGTGGTGATGGGCAGCTTCGGGATCAGCCGGTCGTAGGTTCCGTCGCCCCCGCCGAGCCGCCCACCCTTTTCATCGAACGCCAGTCCCGGCAGGATGGCGATGTCGATACACTCGAGGGGAACTTCCTTGCACCGGTTTGGGTCGGGCATCCGGACTCCGGCGGACCCCGGCCGGAGATCGACGGATGGGTCATCGATCTTCAGAAGGCGGGCTTCCCCGGTATCCGGTTCGAACAGTGGCAGGATCACCATCTTATTGAATCCGTAACACCGACTGATGATCCGCCGGGTGTTCACCTCCCGGCCGACGCTGATATAGAGCAGGGGAATCCGGGCTTCCTGGAAGTTGGCAAAGCCGAAAAGCCGCTCTTCGATCCGGCTCGTCCGATCGGCCACCGTATCCTCGGTCATCGCCGACAGCATCCGAGCCATGTCCCCGCGGATCTGTGATTTCGCCCCTAGAATGTCATCCATACGCGATCTCCCGGCAGGTTGATATTCAGCCTCCATCCTTTATATACTGAAACGGGAATGAAAGTCAACTTATAATAATTATTGACGATACGGTCTTCTCATGATACGCATGGCCTCGTTGCCGGGCTGATTTTCCAGGAAAGTCACCCGCATGGTGCCGCCATATAACCGCTTAACAATAGGAGCGATCATGCTCGAAATCAAGTTTGTACGGGAGAATCTGGAGCGGATGCAAGCGGCCCTGGCCGCCCGGGGGGACGCCGCTGATCTGGAGGCATTTTCCCATCACGACGAGCGGCGTCGGGAGACCCTCCAGGAAATCGAAGACCTGCGCCACCAGCGGAACGTGGTCTCCGAGGAGATCGCCCGGATGAAGGGCGCCGGTGAGGACGCCGAGGCTCAGGTCCTGCGGATGCGGGACGTGGGAGCCCGGATCAAGGCGCTGGAAAAGGACCTCTCGACTCACGAGACGGCCGTCCAGGAAATCCTCATGGGGCTGCCCAACATCCCCCACCCGTCGGTGCCCGTCGGGCGGGATGAGTCGGAAAACATCCTCGTTAAGACCGCCGGGGAGCCGCCCGCTTTCGATTTCGAGCCTCAGCCCCATTGGACCATCGGCGAGGCATTGGGCATTCTGGATTTCGACACCGCATCCCGGATCACCGGGGCCCGGTTTCCGCTCTACCTCGGAGCCGGAGCGATGCTGGAGCGGGCTCTGATCAACTTTATGCTCGACCTCCACACCGTGAGTCACGGCTACCAGGAGGTCCTTCCCCCCTTCATGGTCAACCGGGCCACCATGACCGGGACGGGACAGCTCCCCAAATTCGAAGCCGACCTCTTCAAGCTCGAGGGATGGGACTACTTTCTCATCCCCACCGCCGAGGTCCCGGTGACCAACATCCACGCCGGACAAGTCCTGGATGAAGACCGGCTGCCGATCTATTACACCGCGTTTACCCCCTGCTTCCGGTCGGAGGCCGGCTCCTACGGCAAGGACACCCGGGGTCTCATCCGCCAGCACCAGTTCAACAAGGTGGAGCTGGTCAAGTTCTCCCGCCCGGAAAACTCCTATGACGAGCTGGAAAGCCTCCTGGCGGACGCCGAATCGGTCCTCGACCGGTTGGCGCTCCCCTACCGGGTGGTGACCCTCTGCACCGGGGACCTGGGTTTTTCATCGGCCAAGACCTACGATATCGAGGTCTGGATGCCCGCCCAGGCGGCCTACCGGGAAATCTCCTCGTGCAGCAATTTCGAGGACTTCCAGGCTCGCCGGGCCAACATCCGGTTCCGACGGCGGGGCAAGAAGGGGACCGAGCTGGTCCACACCCTCAACGGATCCGGACTTGCCGTGGGCCGAACGGTGGCGGCCATTCTGGAGAACAACCAGCGGGCCGACGGATCGGTGATTATTCCCGAGGCCCTGCGACCCTACATGCGGGGCATGGCGGCCATCGGCCCAGCCCCCGCCCGCTAAGGAGACCCATCCCGTGATCCTCGATGACTTCCCGGAAGACCTTCGCCCCCATCTCATCCCGACGCCCTCGGGCCGGCTCATCTACCGCTGCCTGGGCTGCGAGCGGGAATACGGGATCGAAAAACTCCTCTACACCTGTCCGGACTGCGGCCGGGTACTCCTACTCCATGACGCCGACTTCGACCGGCTCAAGGCGATCCCCCCGGCCACCTGGCACCGGATTTTCGACTACCGGAAGATGCTCCGGGAGCCGGCCCTGAAAGGCATCTACCGCTACCACGAGCTCATCGGGCCGGTGATCCCCCTGGATGCCGTGATCTACCTCGGCGAGGGGCACACCCCGGTGGTGGCGGCCAACGAGGCGCTATCCGAGCGGGTCGGGGTCCGGTTTTATTTTAAAAACGACGGCCAGAACCCCTCGGCTTCCTTCAAGGACCGGGGCATGGCCTCGGCCCTGAGCTACATCCATTTTCTTTTAAAAACCGGCCGGCTCGAGAATGTCCTGGCCGTCTGCGCCTCGACCGGGGACACGTCGGCCGCCGCCGCCCTCTACGCCGCTTATCTCAAGCCCCGGGTGAAGTCCGCGGTGCTTTTGCCTCACAAAAAGGTTACGCCCCAGCAGCTTTCTCAGCCTCTGGGCAGCGGAGCCCGGGTCTTTGAAATTCCGGGGGTCTTTGACGACTGCATGAAGGTGGTGGAGCACCTTTCCGAGACCTACCCGGTGGCCCTTCTCAACTCCAAAAACGCCTGGCGGATTCTGGGCCAGGAGTCCTATTCCTACGAGATTGCTCAGGATTTCGAATGGGACCTGGGAAATCTCGTCGTGATGGTCCCCATCGGCAACGCCGGGAATATCACGGCGGTGATGAACGGCTTTCTGAAGTGTTATGACCTGGGGATCATCACGGCGCTGCCCAAGATCATCGGGGTTCAGTCAACCCACGCCGACCCGGTTTACCGGTATTATCAGGAGGCGGACCCGGCCAGGCGCCGGTTCGTCCCGGTCGATGTCCGTCCGTCGGTGGCTCAGGCGGCCATGATCGGCAACCCGGTCTCGATGCCCCGGGTGATTCATCTGGCCGAGACCTACGACCGCCTGGCCGGGACTCAGCGGGTCTTCGTGGTGGCGGTGGAGGAGCAGGAGATCATGGACTGGGAGCTTCGGGCCAACCGAAGCGGGCACATCGCCTGCACCCACGGCGGCGAGTGCCTGGCCGGGCTGGTCCGGGCCCGAAAGGCCGGACTGGTTTCGGAAGCCGAGACGGCGGTGCTCGATTCCACGGCCCACGCCCTTAAGTTCGCCGGCTTTCAGGAAATGTATTTCGAAAACCGGTTCCCGCCGGAGTTCGAGGTGACCCCCCGGCCCGATATCGCCAATGCCCCCGTCCTGGTCCGGCCCGATGATCTGTCGGCCGTACCCGAACCGGGCCGGCCCCTCAGCGGGGAGTCCCTGGACCGGTTTGTCCGGCGGGTGGCCGAGGAGATCGCCCGGGCCCTCAAGCTGCCGGAACCATCCTGACCCGCGTCAGGGCAGCCAGCGGATCACCCCCCGCCGGACGTCCACCGAATAGTTGAAGTCCCGGAGAAAGTTCATCCCCAACAGTCCGCGATAGGGCACCTGGGGGGCCTGGTGGTCGATGATTCCGACGGTCAGGTTCCGACGTTGGAAGGGACCCACCGTTAGTGATTCCAGGGTGATGATCCGGGCATCGATGATCGCTCCATCGGCGGTCCGGGCCTGGACCCGGCGGTAGGCGGGCAGATAAAGTTGCTCGGCCACATCGTGATGGATGGCGGTGATCGAGGCCCCGGTATCCAGCAAGAGCGTGGTTTCTACCCGGTGGATGCCGTGGCCGAGGGTGACCGGGACGAAGACCTGGTTGCCCCGGATGGTCACCGCCGTCTCCACCGGCCCGGCGGCCGGTGGGGCCGCCTTCTCCCGGCGCGTCCGGCGAGCCTTTTCCGCTGATTCCCGCCGCCGCTTCCGCTCGGGTGCGGACAGACCGTCCAACGGCTCCCGATAGGTCTTGAGTTCCTCCCGATGCTCGGGCGGGACCTTGCCGAGGTCGTCCACGAAGACCGGGTTCCCGGCCTTGTCCGTGTACCGGTAGAACTCGGCCACCGCCGCGGTCGGGATTACCATGGCCAACACGGCCAGTATCCACCATTTCATGAGTTAATCCACCCTCCTGAACTGCCCGTACTTTTCCTGGACCCGCCCCTCCGCGATGAGCCGGTCCAGATTCTTTTGGATCATCGGCTCTTCGAAAATCCGCTGGAGGACCTTGTCGGGCAGTCGATTGCGGTAAAACGGAGACAGCGCCACCATCTGCCGGAGGCTCCGAGGCGGGCTGCAAAGCGCCAGAACGGTCTCCCGGTGACGGGCAAAGCCGTTTAAAAAGGTTTCAAAAGCCTCGGTGGCGTCCCCCCGGATCGGGGGGCGATGGCTGGAAGCGACGACACGGTAGGGCAGGGCCATCACCCGCCGGACGCTTTCCTCGAATGCCGCCAGGTCACATTCGGGGTTGCCGTACCAGGGCCCGAAGCCGGAAAAGTCGATGTCGGTGGTCAGGAGAGTGCCGGAATCCCGTTCGAAAAAGCAGTAGTGGTCATCGAGATGGCCGGGGGCGTGGACCGCTTCCAGGCGGGCGTCGCCCATCTTGAGGACCGTTTTCCGGCCGAACCGGCCGTCGGGCTTTCGAAGGGGGACCAGCCCCATCCCGCCGGCGACCACCTTTTCCCAATAGGCCCCCTTGTCGGCCGCCCCGGTCAGCCGCCGCCCCAGAGCGGTCATGTCGGTAACCGAGTCCGGGGTTTGGCGGGGGAGCATCAGCTTCCGGTCCGACAGGGCGTGCCAGGCCAGGATATGATCGGGATGGGAGTGGCTGATGACCAGGATATCGATCCGCCGGCGGGCGTCGATCTCCCGGATTTTCTCCTCCCCGATCCCGGCGTCGATGAGGACCGTCACATGGCCGGTGACCAGAAAGCTGTTGCAGTAGGGAAACCGTCCCCCCTTGGGGCCTTCGATGGCCAGGATGGTGTCGGATAAACGGCTGATGTCGGGTCGCTGTTCGAGATGCATCGTTTGTGGGCGCGGATGGTGCCGGCGGCGCCGCCTGGCCTATTTCCGGGCCGCCGGAAGGAAGACCTGAAGCTCCGTTTTATACTTGGGCTTTGATTCCACGAATATGGAGCCCCCGTGCTTCCGGATGATGCCGTCGGCCAGGGTCAGGCCGAGCCCCCGGTGTCCCGATCGGTCCTTGGTGGTGAAATAAGGGTCGAAGATTCGATCGATCCGGGACTGGGGAATCCCGACCCCGCCGTCGATGATCCGAAGACGGACATACCGGCCGGCCTTCATTCCCCCGACGCGTTCTTCGGCATCCTCGCCCACTGACACGTTCTCTCCGGCGATCCGAACCCGGCCGCCGGTGGGCATTGCCTCCCGGGCGTTGACAATGATGTGAAACAGGGCCAACCCGAGCTCCTGACCGTCAAAGGACACCGGCCACAGGTTTTTCGGCAGGGCGATTTCCGGACGGACGGATGAATCGGCGAGCGCCTTGTCAGTCGCCTGTCGAACCAGGGGCGGGAGAGGCCCGGGAGCCCGCCGGTCAGTGCCGACCCCGGCGATCCCCCCCAGCCGGCGAGCCAGGCCCGCTCCCCCCCGAAGGGCCTCCCGGGCCGAGGCCAGCCGCCGCTGGTCCGGGCTGTCCGGCTCGGCCGCCGCCAAGGCGTCATCCACGGGTCCCGTCACCTCCGAAATCAGCGCGTGGAGCTCCCGGCACAGGCCGCCGGCCAATGCCCGGACCGATTCGAAAGCCCGGGACCGCATCATCCGGCGGTCCCGCTCCAGCCGGCCGGTGAGGTCCCGTCCCACCACCAGCATTTCAGCCGCCCGACCCTCCCGGCGGATCCAGGCGGCGGAAGTTTCCATGGGGATGAGATTGAGGCCCCGGTTGATAAGCTCGATCCGAGCCACCGTTCCCCCCCGGGACGGGTCGCCGGCGGGGGGGCCGAGGACCCGTTTGAGCTTGTCAAGCTGATCCGGAGGGAGCAAATCGGCGATGTTCATCTCCAGCAGCTCTTCCTGGAAGTATCCCAACTGCTCCAGGCCCTTTTCGTTCATGTAGGTGATCCCGCCTTCGGGGTCGGCGGTGAGGATCAATTCGGAAGCGGCCTCGGCGATCCGGCGGTACCGGTCGCCGTTCGGCGTGCCGGCGGACTCCAAAGCCCGACGGGCCTTGTGCATCTGAATCGGCTTCTCCCCGGCCACGGCAATGGTAAAGCCGACAAAGCCGGTCACCTGGCGGGTCTCGTTCCGCATACAGTTCCAGCTTTGCTTGAGCTGAACGATCTCGCCGTTCTCCTTCAGGTAGCTGCCGGTCCAGGCGTAGAGGTCGGCTTCATCCCGGGCCAGGCGTTTGAGGTGGGTGGAAAGAGCCGTGCGGTCCTCGTCTCCGGCCAGCAGTTGCCAGATTTCCCGTCCCTCCAACCCCGCCGTTGGATAGCCAAGGATATTCCCTTGAACCGTGTTGATATAGGTGATGGCGCCGCTCGAGTCGGTTACCAGTATCCCGTAAAGGTTGGTCTCCACAAGAGTCTGATAGCGACGCTCGCAGTCATTGACCTGTTGCCGGAGCCGCTCCAGATCGTCAATCAGGCTGTATTCCTGGGTCTTGTCCGCGTCGTCTATCATCTATCCCGTTTCCTGGTTTCCAGCGGCCACCCAAGGACCGCCGCGCAAAATGCTTGACTGCTGAAAGGCAAATAAGCTAAAAATAGAACGAATAACAACCCATTTTCCTGGTTAGAACATTATACCGGCTTTGACCCGATCTTGCACGAAAAAAAACCCAAAGGCCGGCGGGCCGGGCCACCTAACTGGAAGGATAAACCCATGCCATTCAAAGCAAACCTTTTAAAAAAGATCCGGATCGATGAGCTTGCCGAGTTGGTGGTCGCTTCCATCGGTCCCACGGGCAGCGGCAAGAAGATCGACCGCGAGGCCATGCGCTCCCTGCTGGCGGAAAGCCCCTTTACCCATCGAAAGGAACGGGACTTGGAGCTCTATCTCCGCCCCGCCGAGGGGGATGTCGCCCGGATTCTCGTTCTGGACAACGAGCTGCCCCTCTACCGGTCCTCGGCGGCTGACGTGGCCATGCGGAAAAGCCCCACCGTCCGGGAGATGATCAGCATCGGCAACATCATCAAGATCCTCAATGACAAAGACATCATCGAAACCAGGCGGGAGGACTCGGTGCGGGAGATCCAGGCCGCGTCCCTCGAAGGGCTCGACCTGAGCTACACGTCCGAAAACATTGCCGAACTGGCTCGGGAAGGCAAGGCGTCCATCGACATGGACCAGACCGCCGGGATCGATGAGGCGTTGACCCTCTTTGCCGAGCTTTTGGGCTACACCCCCGCTCCCGCCGCCATGCGTACCGGCACCGCCAGAATCCTCACCGGCCGGATCGCCGGAGCTCCCGGAGAGACCCTCCACGCGCCGGTGATCATCCACGTCACCGATCCGCCCCGGCTGTTCATGCTGGAAGGGCCCATCAGCAGCCAGGACCGGGAGGCCGTCGAAACGGTCCGGAAGCTCGCCATTGGCAGTCGGGCCGAGCCCTCGTCGGAGGTGAAGGAGGGGCATGCGGTTTTCGATGCCCTGAACCGGATGGTCGTCAGCCAGACGACGTCCTGATCATCCTTTGGCCGGCCGCCGCGCCATGGTCGCCCCGGAAACTGTTTTCGTATCTGAAATGAGCCCCGCCGTCAAACCGTTCAGCTTCGGCATCACCGCCAAGCTCGCTGTTTTGAACCTGATGATCTTCGCGGTCTTCGGGGTTGTTGCCGGGATCATGTACTGGTCTTTTCAGGACATTACCCGGATGACCGAGGCGGTTATGGACCGGGAAATCCCCGAGGTGGTCCGAATCGGCCGGCTGGGCCGGGACCTGTCCCGGGTTATCAGCGGGACCAACATCCTGGTGAGCACCTTTTACGGGCACCCCGAGATCCTGAGCTCGGAGGCGGACCGGCTCATGGAAGACCTCCGCGGTTTTGCCTGGGAAGACCTCCGAGGTTTTGGTAAGACCTCCGAGGTCTCTTTGCTGGAAACCTCGGAGGTCTCTATACGGTTTCACGAGGCGTTCGAGACCCTGTTCGACCGGTGTCGGACCGTCAACCGCCGGGCGGCCGGGATTGCCGGGATCGACGAGGACATCCGAGGGGATCTGGACCGGCTGGAGGCAATCGTCTTCGACAAAAAGATCGACCGGGTTATGGCCGAGCGGTCCACCTCGATTCTCGATCAGCTCACGGCCCTGATCCCCTCTTACCGGGAAACGGTCCTGACGGTGGCCCTGGCATTCTCCCGCCTAGACCCGCTCAGCGCCTCGACCCTCGACGCCGACCGGGTGGTCCGGATGCTCGGGGACCTCCATCTCCGGCTCCGGACGCTTCTGGCGTCGGAGCCGGATATCGCCGAATTCGGTTCCCGCCTGCTGGATCGGGTGATGGCCTATCAGGAAGCGGTGGTCGCCTTCAACAACGCCCTCATCGATTTCCGCCGGGCCCGGATGGCGGTGGAAGATGCCGTCCAATCGGCCGAATCGGAAATGCGGGAGATGGACTCGGGCATCCTGAAGACCACCCGGCGGATGATCGACCGGAACCGGCGGACCATGGACGCATCCATTGGTTTCATCTTCCTGCTCACCGGGATGGTGATCGTCGCCTTCGGGATATTTACCTATCTGTTCTTTCTGGTCAACATCCGCCGGCCCATGAAAGCCATCACCACCGCGCTCCGGTCCATCGGCGACGGCGACTTCGACACCCGGATCAGCCTGGGCCGGACCGACGAATGGAGTCTCATCGAGGTAGCGCTTAACCAGATGGTCTCGGAGATCTGGGATACGTATTCTCAGCTTTACCGGAAGAACGAGGCGGTCCAAAAAGCCCATCGGGAGCTGAAGGTTTCCATGGCCAACCTGGAGGCGGAGGTGGCCCAGCGAAAAGAGGCTGAAGCGGCCCTCCATCGGGAGCGGGACCTGATGCGGCTGGTCATGGAAACGAGCCCGGTGGGCATCCTGGCCGTTTCCCCCGACGGCGGGCTGATGTTCACCAACCCCCGGGTGGCTGAAACTCTGGGCTCGGATGGGGCCGGGCTGGGAAAGCTCCTGGCCGGGGTCCCCCTCGAAAGCCTCCCCGGATGGCTCGACGGCCAGGAAGCCCCGCCCCGGTTCCGGGTTATGGAGACGGGCCGGCCCGAGCGGGATATTCAGTTGACCCGACGGCGGGAGGGGGGCGAGCCCTCGCGGTACCTCTCGATCAATGCCGCCCCGATCCTGGACGGGGCCGGCGGGATCAGCGGAGTGGTGGCCACCGTGGAGGATATCACCGACCGCCGGCGGGCGGAGACCGAGCGGGAAAAGCTGCATCACCAGCTCATCCACGCTCAGAAGATGGAAGCGGTTGGGACTCTGGCCGGCGGAATCGCTCACGATTTCAATAACTTGCTTCAGGGTATCCAGGGCTATGCCGAGCTGTTGGTGCTTTGTGACGAGATTCCGGCATCCCAGCACCCGAAGCTGAATGCCATCACCCGGGCCGTGGAACGTGGCCGGGACCTCGTCCAGCGGCTCCTCACCTTCGCCCGGAAAGTCGAGGGGAGTTTCCGCCCGGTGGATCTCAACCGGGAGATCCGCTACATCCGGAAGCTCCTCACCCGGACCCTCCCGAAAATGATCGACATCGAGCTCAGGCTCCGGGAGAACCTGAGCGGGGTCCGGGCCGATCCGGTGCAGATCGAACAGGTCCTGATGAACCTGGCGGTCAACGCCGGTGACGCCATGCCCGAGGGCGGCCGGATTATCATCGAGACGGACACCGTCGTCCTGGATGAGGACTACCGCAAAGCCCGCCCGGAGGCGTCGCCGGGGCCCCACGTCGTGCTTTCGGTCACCGACACCGGACAAGGCATGGACCCGGACACCCTGTCGAACATCTTCAACCCATTTTTCACCACCAAGGATGTGGGCAAGGGTACCGGTCTGGGGCTGGCCATGGTCTTCGGGATCGTCAAGGACCATGGCGGTCATATAACCTGTTACAGCGAGGTGGGGCGGGGCAGTGTCTTCACCATCTATCTCCCGGCCATCGGGCCGGTCCCCGGGGACGAAGAAGAGCCCCCGGCCACGACCATTGTCGGCGGGACCGAGACGATTCTTCTGGTGGATGACGAGCCGGCCATCCGGGATTTCGGGCGGCAGTCGTTGTCGGCATTCGGGTACACGGTCCGGACCGCCGCCGATGGGGAGTCGGCCCTCTGGATCTACAGTTCATCGGAGCCTCCCATCGACCTGGTCATCCTCGATCTGAACATGCCCGGGATGGGGGGATGGACCTGCCTCCGGAGGCTTCTGGAGCTGGACCCGGCGGCCCGGGTTCTGGTGGCCAGCGGCTTTTCCCGGGACGGCGCCTCCGGCCGGGCACGGGACTGGGGGGCCGTCGGATTCATCTCCAAGCCCTACCGGATGCACCAGATTTGCCGGACGGTTCGGTCCGTTTTCGATGGGGAATGCGACCGCCGTCCGCCGACGGGGTGAAAAGTCCTTGTCATCGGCTCGATTTAATGGTAGTCAGGGGACATTACGCACGTGCGGCGGCGTCCGCCGGCCGTTACCCATGGACCGACAGTGAGCTCATAAGAGAAAGGAGAACGGGTTTATGCAGAGTAACCGGATCGTCACCATCGTGTTGGTGGTCCTGCTTGCGATTTTCCTTCAAGTGTTGTTTGTCTTTGCCGACAACCAGGACACCCCGCACAGGGCAGCGGTTGAGTTCGCGACGGCTTATGTCAGGTATGACCAGGCCACTCTCAAGGACCGGCTCTGTGAGGAAAACCGGGTGGTGGACGAGATTGATGTGATCGACGCCTACATCCACCGGCAATATCAGCGTGCGCAAGACCTGGGCTACAGTCTGAATTACATGAAGGACCGGCTCTACCATCTTCGGACCCACACCGTTTCGGCGGATCACACCACCGCGACGGTCCGGCTCACGGCCGAGCGCCGGTCGCCTTTGCGTTCCTTTTTCGGCGGCACGAGCCGTCATCTGGACGAAACGCTCGAGCTGGTTCGAGAGGACGGCCGATGGAGAGTTTGCGGCGGCCCATTCTCGCTGCCCGAAGCCTGATCCGCCTAACTAGACCGGCTTCCGTCGCGCCTCGGCGTGGGCCGGGTGCCATGCTCCCACCGTGACGGCATCGGCTCAGCTCCATGCCCTGACATGGTACCGAAAGCTCCGTCGTCGAGCTCGGTACCTGGCCGGCCGCTATCCGCCCGTCGCGTTTTACCGGGATTTTCCCATAGCCATTGCACGGTCCACTGAATGGCTCCGTACCGACCCGCTTGTTCTCAGATTGAGTGTTTTTGCCGCCGCCCATCTTTCGGAAAATGCCGGACACGGCATGGATCATGCCGTCAAGGTGGCCCGGGATGCGGGGGCGTTGATGATCATTGAATTGGGGATGGGGGGCGCGTCCGCCGAAGAGATTCGGGGACGGGTCCGGGTCGTCCACTGCGCCGGCCTGCTCCATGACATCAAGCGCACGGAGCGGGATCACGCGATTCGGGGTGCCCGGTTTGTTCGGGCTCTGCTTGAAAACGCCCCCCTGACCCGGGATGAGATCGAGGACATTGTTCAGGCCATTCGGAACCACGAAGCCTTTGTCCGGCCGGTACCCGTGAACACCATCGAGGGGCGCCGGGTGGCCTCATGCCTCTACGACGCGGACAAGTTCCGCTGGGGCCCCGATAACTTCACCGACACGATCTGGGATATGGTGACCGCCGCCGGGATTCCCCCGGCCACCTTCCTGGCCGCCGTTCCCCGAGGCATGGAGAAGCTCAAGGCTATTAAAACAACATTCCGCACCCGCATCGGCCGACGGTACGGTCCCGCCTTCATTGACCGGGGCCTGGCCATCGGCGCGGCGCTCTTCGACATTTCCGGTCCCGGGGACCGCCCCTGACGCCCGGTATCCGGATTCCATCCCGTGCCATGAGAATACTGGTTGTGCTGTTCGCGCTGGTCTATACCGTTTGGCCCAGCGATCTGCTGCCCGATTTCATCGTCGGCCTGGGCTGGATCGATGACCTGGCCGTCTGGGGGATGGTGCTCCACTACCTTCTGACCGGCAGCCGGGGGTCCGCCGCCCGCCGCCAATACGCGGGCCGGTACC
Source organism: uncultured Desulfobacteraceae bacterium (assembly GCA_964633575.1). Taxonomy (GTDB): domain Bacteria; phylum Desulfobacterota; class Desulfobacteria; order Desulfobacterales; family JAABSP01; genus CAYNGG01. Next base: position 2,150 of record CAZWGY010000052.1, on the reverse strand, counting down.
GGCATTCCGCCGGCGGCCGGCAACCGCCGCCCGCCGGCGAAGCCCCGGCCGGCGAAGCCCCGGCCGGCGGACGGGATCCATACACCGTCCTGGGTGTGGACCGGAACGCTTCGGCGGCGGAAATCCGCCAGGCCTATCGCCGGCTGGCCGCCCAATATCATCCGGATAAAGTCGCCCACCTGGGCCCGGAGTTTCAGGAGCTGGCTGAGCGCCGGTTCAAAGAGATTCAGGAAGCGTATCAGACGTTGACGCGCTCGTAACCAAAACCATTCCCAACCAAACCCCACGGATTCAACCGAAATGCCATCTATCATTGCGCTTTACGGCAGCCCGCGACGCAAAGGGAACACCGCCACCCTGCTCCGGCGGGCGGTAGCCGGTGCCCGCGGGGCCGGCGCCGAAGTCGAGGAAGTTGTCCTTCGGGACCTGAAGCTGTCCCCGTGTCTGGAGATCTACGGCTGCAAGCAGACCGGCCGGTGCGTTATCCCGGATGATTTCGGAGACCTCTCCGACCGGCTCCTGGCCGCCGACGGGATTATCCTGGCGTCTCCCATCTTCTTTTACACGGTCAGCGCCCACACCAAGATCCTCATGGACCGGTGTCAATCCCTGTGGGTCCGGAAATACTGGATCGAGGATGGGGCCGGGCGCCCGCCCCGACGCAAAGGGCTTTTCATCTCCGTGGGGGCCACCCGCGGGAAGCGCCTTTTCGACGGCGCGCGCCTGACCGTCCGATACTTTTTTGACGCCCTGGACACGGAGCTGTGGCGATGCGAGTTCAACCGGGGCATCGACTTCGAAGGCGATATCGAAAAACACCCCGCCGCCCTGGCATCGGCCGAAGCGGCCGGCGCGGCCCTGGTGGCCGCGGTCCAGTCCGACGGCGGCGGGCCCTGACCTCTCACCCCAACCGCGGGGGCAATCCCCCGCCATGTTAAGGAGCTGTTGAACGTACGTTATGGACGCAGATAAGCTGAAACAACTGGAAGCCCGGCTTCGGGAGATGCTCGAGACCCCGACCCCCCGTCCCGAGATGCGATCCGGGTCGGTGGAATTGAAACCCGCGTCCCGAATGGTGGTGATCCGCCGTCGCAAAGGCCATCAGGACAAGCGGATCTCCCGGAATTGAGCGCCCGGCTAACCCCCGGACACGGGGACTGGGCGGCGGCATCACCGCCGACGGCGGGGAAGGAGAATGACCATGCGGTTATTAACGCGATCCGATTTTGACGGGCTCGCCTGTGCCGTGCTGCTGGTGGAGCAAGGCATCGTGGACGAATACAAGTTCGTCCATCCCAAGGATGTCCAGGACGGGAAGGTGGCGGCGACCGAAAACGACGTCCTGGCCAACATCCCCTATATTCCGGGTTGCGGCCTTTGGTTCGACCACCATGCCAGCGAGGCCGACCGATTGGCCATCGACCAGCTCGACTTTGTCGGTGACTCCCGCCCGGCCCCCAGCGCCGCCCAGGTAATCTGGGACTACTACGGCGGAGACGCCCATTTCGGCGGTCATCTCCTGCCCATGCTGGATGCGGTCAACCGGAGCGATTCGGGAAACCTGACTCGGGAAGAGATCCTGAAGCCCGATGGCTGGATTCTCCTCTCCTTCATCATGGACCCCCGCACCGGTTTGGGCCGGTTCCGGGACTACCGGATCAGCAACTACCAGTTGATGGAAGACATGATCCAGTACTGCCGGAAAATGACGGTGGATGAGATCCTCGGGCTCCCGGACGTGGCGGAGCGGACCCGGCGCTATCTCGAACAGGAGGATGCCTTTGAAAAAATGCTCAAGAACTCCTGCGAGACCCGGGGCAACGTCATCGTCACCAACCTCCTGGACGTCGAAACGCTCCACAGCGGGAACCGGTTCCTCGTCTATGCCCTGTTTCCGGACCAGAACATCGAGCTTCGGATTATGTGGGGCAAGGACCGCCAGAACGTCGTCTTCACCTGCGGCCACAGCATTTTAAACCGCACCAGCCGGACCGACGTGGGCAAGCTGATGCTCGCTTACGGCGGCGGGGGCCACGAGCGGGTGGGGACCTGTCAGGTGCCGGTCGATGAGTGGGAGCGGGTGATGGAAGCCCTGATCGTTCAGATGCAGCAGGACGGCTGAGTAGGGGCGGTTCGCGAACCGCCCCTAC
>CAZWGY010000051.1:9776-15752 GCA_964633575.1 uncultured Desulfobacteraceae bacterium | reverse complement strand
GCCGGTGCCGGGGGCGGGGCGGAAACGGAATCGGAGGTGGATGATGACACAGCCCATGGCCAACGTGGACAATTTCTGGCTCTGTATGGATGACCCCACCAACCTGATGATGATCAGTGGGTTTATGGCCTTTGAGGCTCCGGTGGCCATGGATCGCCTTATTGCCACGCTGGAGGCCCGGTTGTTGACCTTCCACCGGTTCCGCCAGCGGGTGGTTCGGCCCATCTCCGGAGTGGGGACCCCCGTCTGGGAAACCGATCCCCATTTTGACATCCGGTCCCACCTCCACCGGGTCGCTCTGCCCGAGCCGGGGGATCGGGAAGCTCTCCAGGAAATGATCGGCGATCTCGTTGCCACTCCTTTAGACGAATCCAAGCCCCTCTGGCAGGTCCACCTGATCGAAAATGTCCGGGGTGATACCGCTTCCGGCCGGAAGGGATGCGCCTTATGCTTTCGCCTGCACCACTGCATTGCCGATGGGATCGCCCTCATTCATGTGCTCCTGTCCATGGCGGACCTGTCCCCCGATGCCCCGCCGCCGGAGCCGCCGGCCAAAAGATCCCGGACCGGGGGCGGCTTGTTGCCCGCGAGGCTCGGCCGGGCCGTCGGGGCGGTCCGGTCCACGATCCGGACCTCGTTGACGGTGGGGCGGACTCTCCGGCGGGAGCTGACGGGCGCCGTGTCCAACCCGTTTCACCTCATCGAGCTGGCCCGGCTCGGGACCGGCCTGGCCACCGACGCCGCTACCGTGCTGTTCCGGCTGGCCACCCTGCCCCCTCATCCGAGAAACCGGTTCCGGGGCCGGCTGGGGGTTCCCAAGCGGGTGGCCTGGACCGATCCCATTCCCTTGGATGACGTCAAGGCGGTGGGCCGGGCATTGGGGGCCACCATCAACGATGTGCTTATCGCCACCGTCACCGGGGCGCTCCGGAATTATCTGGCCGCCCGGAACGAAAAAGTCAACACGCTGGACCTGGTGGTGACGGTTCCGGTGAATGTCCGCCGGCCGGGGACCGAGGTGGAGCTGGGAAACCGATTTTCCCTGGTCTTTCTTTCCCTGCCGGTCCATATCGAAGACCCGGTGCTCCGCCTTCGGGAAGTCAAGCGCCGGATGGACAACCTCAAGCACTCGCCGGACGCCTTCGTGGGCTTCCAGATCCTGAACGCCCTGGGGGTCTCCCCGGCGTCCATCGCCCGGCGGGCGGCCCAGATGTTTGCCAACAAGACCACCGCGGTGATGACCAACGTCCCCGGCCCTCGCCAGCCCCTCTATTTCGCCGGACAAAAGATCGACCGGATGATGTTCTGGGTTCCCCGGACCGGCCGAGTCGGGCTGGGGATCAGCATTTTCAGTTACGACGGGCGGGTGACGGTGGGCCTGGCCACCGACGCGGGGCTTGTTCCCGATCCCGAGCGGATTCTGGAGGGGTTCACCACCGGGTTTGACAACCTGCTGGCGATGGTCGAGGCCGGGCGGATCGACGAGGCCCCCCTGGTGCTCCACGACCGCTATGCCGAGGCCCGGTCCGAGGCGGCCCTGGAATCGCCGGCGGCGGAGGAAAACGGCGAGCGGGTCCAGTGCCAGGGGATCACCCGGAGCGGCCGACAGTGCAAGCGGGTTGCCATTGCCGGGTCCCGGTATTGTAGCCTCCACCAGCCTGGCCCGCCGGAAGCGCCGCCAAAATAATCGTTGAATTCAGGACATCGCCCTGCTATGCCAGACAGCGGCGGGCGGCGAAGATGGTTTAGGCGAGCCCCGCCCCTGGGGAAACCATTTCACCACTGACAGCGGGGTTGAACGGGAGGGCATGAGCGACATTGACGACATCAAAGGCCAGTTGAAGGATCTGGACGCCACCAAAATTTTTTTCACCGATTTAAACGGCCGGCTCATGGGGCTCCCGGTCAATGGCCGGAATATCAAGCGGATCGTGGATAAAGGGGTCGGGTTTGACGGCTCATCCATTGCCGGCTACGCCACGGTGGAAAACAGCGACCGGCTGCTCTTTCCCATCCCGGAAAGCTTCAAGGTAGTTGACCTGAAGGACGAGCGTCTGGGCTTTTTTATCGGACGGATTTACAACGAGAAGGGAGAGCGGGCCCAGGCCGACCCTCGGGCCGTCCTGGAGCGGGTGGTGGCAGAAGCCGAGGACGAATTCGGGTTCCGGTTTCTGGTGGGACCCGAGCACGAATTTTTTATCCTCAGCTCCGACACCTTATGCGAAACCTTTGGCCATTCGGACAAGGCCGGCTACTTCAACGCCATGCCCCATGACAAGGGCGAGCAGGTCCGGAACCGGATTATCGGGGTTCTCGACCGGTGCGGGATTCAGTTTGAAAAGGCCCACCACGAGGTCACGCCCTCCCAGCATGAGATCAACCTGGAGCCGATGACTCCCCTGAAGGCCGCCGACCGGACCCTGTTGTTCAACTATGTCACTCAGAAGGTGGCGGTGGAATACGGCTACCACGCCACGTTCATGCCCAAACCCTTTGACGATTACAACCGCAACGCCTTTCACCTTCACCTCTCCGTCCATGACCCCGAGGGGAATAACCTGTTTCATGACCCGGAGGCGGAGAACCATCTGAGCCGGACCGCGCTCCAGTTCATCGGCGGGATCATCCGGTACGCCCGGGAGACATCCATCATCATGGCCTCCAACTTCAACTCCTATAAAGCCTACGTGGCCGACCGGGAGGCCCCCATGCTCCGGGGCTGGGGGTTCCGGAACCGGAGCTCCATGGTTCGGGTTCCGTTTACCAGTGATCCCAAAAGCACCCGGATCGAGCTCCGGAACCCTGACCCGGCCGGAAACGTCTTTCTCCAGATGGCGGTCTTCATCGCCATGGGGCTTCATGGGGTTCGGGAGGGGATCGAGTGCGCCGCGCCGGATATCGGGAGCACCTATCACCTCCTCGAGGAGCGGGATAACAGCGGGCGGAACGGCCGGGTCTGGGATACCCGGTACCTTCCCAAAAGCCTCTTCGAGGCCCTGGTCGAAGCGGAAAACAGCGAGTTTTTGAAAACGGTGCTCGGCGAGCGCCTCTATTGCAACTACATGAAGCTGAAGATGGACGACTGGGAGGACCATCGGGTCCACATTACCCCCCGGGAGCACCAGAAATATCTGAGCATCTGATCCCGCTGCGACGGGATCGAAAAAGGAGGCATTAGCGGATAATGGAACAATGGCGGGAACAGATTCAAAACCGGGTGGATACCCTTGACAAGCTCAAACAGTTTATCCGGGTCACCCCGGACGAGGCCGAGGCCATCGAGACGTTGAAGACCCAGTGGGGCACCACGCCCTACTTTGCATCGCTTATGGACCCGGATGACCCGGCGTGTCCCATTCGCCGGCAGGTGATCCCATCCCGCCGGGAGCTGACCAATCGGTACGGCATCCCCGACTATCTCATCTGGAAGGAAAACCGGGCCGTGGGCGAAAAGCGGCCGGACTGCATCGCCCGGCAGTACGTGGACCGGATCGCCTTTACGGTGACCGATGTCTGCGCCTCTTATTGCCGCCATTGTTTCCGGAAGGAGCTGGTGGTGGACCGGGGCCTCAAGCTCCGGTTCGACGTGGACGAGGGGATCGCCTGGATCGCCGACCATCCGGAGATCCGGGACGTCCTCATCACCGGCGGCGACCCCTTTATCCTCTCCGATGAGCGGATCGATTACCTGATCACCCGGCTCCGGGAGATCGACCATCTGGAGATGATCCGGTTCGGGACCCGGACCCCCATCGTCTTGCCTCACCGGATTACCGACGGGCTCAAGGCGATCCTGTCCGGCTTCCACCGAATCCCCATCTGGGTCAACACCCAGTGCAACCATCCCAGGGAGATCACCGACCGGACGGCCCGGGCCGTTTACGACCTCCTTTCATGCGGGGTCAACGTGGGCAACCAGGCGGTTCTGCTCCGGGGCATCAACGATGATCCGGAGACCTTCCGGGCCCTCCACCAGAAGCTCCTGACGGTAAGGATTCGGCCTTACTACGTCTTCTACTGCGAGCCGGCTCCGGGCATCGACCACTTCCGGACCCCGGTGGAAAAGGGGGCTGAGCTGATCCGCGACGCCATCCGGGGTCATACCACCGGCCTGGCCCAGCCCATGTACGTCATCGCCACCAACGTCGGCAAGATCCCGCTGATGCCCGACTATTACATCGTCGATAAGAACGAGACCAGCTACACGCTGAAAAGCTATCGGGGGGAGCTGACCACGATGCCGGTCATTCCCGAATAGGGGCGAACCGGTGTGTTCGCCCTGGACTCGTGGAATGACCAGGCTTCGAGGCCGGCCCGGCCCCCTTTTTCCGAACCCGGAACAGCAAAGGAGGAGACCATGCGAAAGACCCTGACGTTTTTTTGTATTCTGGCCCTGGCGGCCGCCATCGCGGCCCCGGCGGGTGCCGAGCCCCTGACCGTGGGCTGTGATACCAACTTCATGCCCTTCGAATTCAAGCAGGACGGCAAGTACGTGGGGTTTGACATCGATCTCTGGGCGGCCATCGCCGAAGACCTTGGCCTCGAGTACAAGCTCCAGCCCATGGACTTCAACGGCCTGATTCCGGCGCTTCAGACCGGGAACATCGACGCGGCCATCGCCGGCATGACCATCAAATCCAAGCGGGAAGAGGTGGTCGATTTCGCCTATCCTTATTACGACGCCGGCCTTCTGCTCATGGTCCGAGCGGATGAGACGGGAATCACCGGCGTTGAGGATCTCGGCGACCGGGTGGTGGCCACCAAGCTCGGGACCACTTCCGCCGACTACGTCAAATCGGTCGATACAAAGGATGTCAAGCTCTTCCCGAACATCGACGGGGCCTATATGGAGCTCCGGACCGGCGGAGCGGACGCGGTCCTGTTCGACTCCCCGGCGATCCTCTACTACATCAAGACCGCCGGCAAGGGGGCCGTCAAGACCGTCGGACGGCTCTATCAGGGCCAGTCCTACGGGATCGCCTTTCCCCAGGGCAGCGAGCTCCGGGAACCGGTCACCATCTCCATCCTGAAACTCATGGAAAACGGGACCTACGCCGAGCTGTATAAGAAGTGGTTCGGCGCGGAGCCCCAATAGAGACCCACGGGTTCGGGGGTCCAGCCGGACCCCCGGCCGGTGCCGCACGGCGGAGTCGGGGGATAGCGCATGGGCCAATTTGAGTTCGATTACAGTGTGATCTGGGAGTCGATCCCGGTGCTTCTGAACGGGGCGAAGCTGACCATTTTCATCACTTTTTTCGGGCTGATCATCGGGTTCGCCCTGGGCGCGGCAGCCGGGCTGGGCAAAACCACCCGGGGATTCGTCATCCGGAAGCTGTCCGGAGCCTACGTCGAAAGCATCCGGGGGACCCCCCTGATGGTCCAGGTGATGTTTCTTTACTTCGGCCTGCCCCTGGCTCTGGGGATGCGGGTTCCCCCCTTGTGGGCCGGTATCTCGGCCATCGCCATCAACTCCGGTGCCTATATTGCCGAGATCGTCCGGGGCTCCATCCAGTCGGTCCACCGGGGGCAGATGGAAGCCGCCTGTTCGTTGGGGATGACCCGGGTCCAGTCCCTCCGCCACATCATCTGGCCCCAGGCATTCAAGCGGATGATTCCGCCGCTGGGCAACCAGTTTATCATCAGCCTGAAAGACACCTCCCTGCTGGTGGTTATCGGCGTGGGCGAGCTGACCCGGCAGGGCCAGGAGATCATCGCGGTCAACTTCCGGGCGTTCGAAGTCTGGCTCACCGTGGCGATCATGTACTTGGTCATGACCATGTTCATCGCCCGGATGCTTCACCTGGTGGAGCGACGCCTCGACCTTCGGGGGTGATCGGCATATAGGGGAGCGGTTGACATCGGGGGTGCCAATCCCCTAAGATCGAAGAACGAGCGGCGGAGGGGGCCACTTGTCGCTGCAATTTCAATGGAATCCCAATAAAGCCAAAAAGAACATCGAAAGGCATGGGGTGTCGT
>CAZWGY010000051.1:0-9676 GCA_964633575.1 uncultured Desulfobacteraceae bacterium | reverse complement strand
TTGGAACAAGATTTCGATTTGAGATTAACCAATTGGACCACAACATGAGCCGGATTATGTGGAATGGCAACAGCCTGAGTCCAGGGAAAGCCGCCATGGCGGGAGTCAGATGCGGGAGCGGGCGGTGAGCGGGGCCGACCCGAGCCGGACTCCGCCGGTGACATCCATTGCGCCGGACTCGGAGTCGGAAGCGGCCGCGCCGGTGCGGATCAAGGGCGTCAGCGACGGTCTGTGTGTTACGCTGGACCCGGACCAGCCGTTTGAGCATCTCCAGGCGGAGCTGCTCCGGCTGTTTACCCCGTTAAAACATTTGGCCGTCAACGCTCGGGTGGTCTTCGATTTAGGGGTGCCCGACGGCCACGAGGACCTTGTGGAGCGGTTGGGCGAGCGGCTTAAAGCTGAATTCGGGGTGGCGGCGGTGGGCCGGATTCCCAAAAAGCGGGCCGAGCGGACGGAGGGGACCCGCCGTCGGGACCTGGAAGGGGCCTGGCACCATCATCGCTCCGACGTCCTGATGCTCACCGGCCGGGTCCGGTCGGGCCAGAAGGTGACGGCCCGCCGTCATCTGGTAATCCTCGGCGACGTCAACCCCGGCGGCGAGGTGGTGGCCGGAGGCGACATCCTGGTGATGGGGGCCTTGGGCGGGACGGCGGCGGCCGGCCAGCCTGATCGCCAGGCCTCGATCATCCTGGCTCTGGACTTCCGGCCCACTCAGATACAAATTGGCCCGGTGGTGGCGGCGGGGCTGCCCGCATCCCCCCGGAAGTTCCCGGAATACGCCTATATGGAGGGCGGCAACATCGTAGTGGAGGATTATCTGGAGGCCAACCCCTTCGGCCGGATGCCATGGCCGGAGGTGCGATGAGCGTTCATCCATCAACGGAATTGAAATAGAGGTGCATATTGGACGGAAGGATCATCGTCATTACGTCGGGGAAGGGGGGGGTCGGAAAGACCACGGCAACCGCGTCCCTGGGCGCGGCGCTCGCCATGCAGGATCGACGAGTCGCCGTAGTGGACATGGATATCGGACTGCGGAACCTCGATGTCGTCATGGGGCTGGAGAACCGGATCGTTTTCAACATCGTCGACGTGGTCAAGGGGAAGTGTCGGATTCAGCAGGCCGCCATCAAGGACCGCCGGATCAAAAACCTGTTCCTCATACCCGCTTCCCAGAGCGACAACAAGAACGTTTTGATCCCCGAGGATATGATCCGGTTCGGAGGGAAGCTCAAGGAGGAGTTCGACTATGTCCTTATCGACTGCCCGGCCGGCATCGAGCGGGGCTTCGAGAACTCCGTGGCCTCCGCCGACGAGGCTATCGTCATCTGCACGCCTGAGGTGGCATCGGTCCGGGATGCCGACCGGGTCATCGGCCTGCTCTATGCCCGGTCGATTACCCCGAAGCTGCTGGTCAACCGGATCGTGGCCCAGATGGTGGAGCGGGGGGATATGCTCTCCCACGAGGACATCGTCGATGTTTTGTCGGTGGACCTTTTGGGGCTGGTCCCCATGGACGACCAGGTGGTGATCTCCACCAACACGGGCTCACCGCTGGTGACACTCAAGGATTCCCAGGCCGGAGAAGCCTTCCGACGGATCGCCCGACGGATCGAGGGAGAGGAGATCCCCATCGAGATCCCCCGGAGCCAGGGCCGCTTCTGGAAAAAGATCAGCACGAAATTCGGTCTCGGGAGATAAGGAGGCCTCCGAATGTTTAATGCCTTTGTCCGCAAGTTGATGGGGAAAACCGACAGCCGGGATGTGGCCAAAAAGCGGCTCAAGTTTGCCCTGATCTACGACAAGCTGGAGGTCTCCGACGAAACCCTTGAAAGTCTCCACCGGGACATCGTGGAGGTCATCTCCCGCTATTTTGAGATCGACCACGAGGCTTTCAAGCTCGACATACACCGGAGCGACGAGATCTCCGCGCTGGTGGTGAACACCCCCATTATTTCGGCCAAGCACCGATAGCCGGCCTGTTTTTCCTTCCCCCGCCGGAGTCTGAAGCCGCCCGGCTTCCGGCACGCCAACGTCAGACTTCCGAGGTTTCCAATGAGACCTCCGAGGTTTCCAAAACCTCGGAGGTCTTTCCAAACAAAACCTCGGATGTCTTTGGCCATGCGGCGGCCTGAGCCGTTCCCTCGTGGGAGGACCCCATTCGGATACTCGGTTATTTTATTATCGCCATTGGCGGGATCAAGCTCCTGACCCTTGTCGGGGCGCGGATCACCCTCTGGGACCGCACCCTCGATGTGCTGCTGTTCAGCGGGGCCCTGGTCCTTCTCGGGGTCCTGCTGCTCCGCAAGGCCCCGGAAAACCGATTGGTCCGGCCGGAACAATTGCCGGTGGCGGAGCGCCGGGCCGAAATCCGGCGGATAATGACCCTCTGCACCGGCAACTTATGCCGCAGCCCCATGGCCGAGGGAATGCTCCGGGAGCGGCTTCGGACCGCCGGAAGGCCGGATATCACGGTGACCTCCGCCGGGCTTATCCCCTGGGAGGGCCGCCCCGCCTGCGAACTCGCGGTAAAGGTCTGCCGGGCGGTCGGCGTCGATATCGCCGGTCACCGGTCAACGCCCATTGTCCGGCCTCTCGCCGAGGAAGCGGATCTGATTCTGGTCATGGAAAAGCGGCACTATCGGTTCATCGCCCGCCGGTTTCCCGACGCCCGACGGAAAGTGGTGATGCTGGGAGCCTTTGATCCCGAGGCGCCGGGAAGCGAGATTCCCGACCCGATCGGAGAGCCCCTGGAGATCTACCTGGATGTCCGGGAGCGGATCAGGCGGTGCGTGGACGGGGTGGTCGGCTGGCTTGGCGATTACCGGGCCGGGCCGGAGGCGGGAGGTACCGAGCCCCGGGAATAGACGTCGTCATCAAGCCCTCCGACAATGCCCCGCTCCAGATCGTGGGTTCCGGCGGCGGCGATCATGGCGGCATTGTCCCCGCAGAGAGACAGTGGGGGAAGATGGAGGGCAATCCCCGCCGCTTCGGCCGCCGCCCCGACCCGTTCCCGGAGCCGTGCGTTGGCCGCCACCCCGCCCACCAGAGTGATCCGCTCGCACCCGGTGGTCCGGGCGGCCTGGATGACCTTGTCCCGGAGAACGTCCACCACCGCCTCCTGAAACCCGGCGGCGATGTCCGCACGGGCGGCCTCGTCCGGGGGCTCGGGTCGGGATGCCACATGCCGCCGAACCGCGGTTTTAACCCCGCTGAAACTGAAGTCGAACCGGTCCCGGTCGAGGTAGCTCCGGGGAAAACGAATCCGGTCGGGGTCCCCTCGGCCGGCCAGTTCACTGATGACCCGACCGCCGGGATATCCCAGCCCCAGGAGCTTGGCCACTTTGTCAAACGCCTCGCCGGCGGCGTCGTCCCGGGTGTGGCCCAAAGGCGTTGCCTCGCCCGGCCCGGTGACGTGGTAGAGGCTGGTGTGGCCCCCCGAGGCCAGCAGAGCCACAAAGGGGTAGTCGGGAGGATCGTCGGCCAGGCGAGCCGATTCGATGTGGCCGGCCAGGTGGTTGACCCCCACCCACGGCAGTCCCCGGCCATGGGCATAGGCCTTGGCAAAGGAAAATCCCACCAGGAGAGCCCCCACCAGCCCCGGCCCCTGGGTGACGGCGATCCCGTCGATCCGGTCCGGCCCGATCCCGGCGGCCTCGAGGGCCCGCCGGACGGTCGGAACGATGGCGGTCAGATGGCTCCGGGCCGCCAGCTCCGGAACCACGCCACCGTAAGGGTGATGGACCGCTTCCTGGGAATGGACGATGGAGGCGAGTATCCGGTTTCCGTCGGCAACCACCGCCGCGGCGGTTTCATCGCAGGATGTTTCGATCCCAAGCACGATCATCCGGCCATCTCCTCTATCCTTCGAGTTCCACCGGTTCGAGCCGAATGGAAAACCGCCGGAGGAAAAGCCCCCGGTTGAGGCAGAATCGCTTGAGCCGGCCCAGGTGATCGGTTTCCGACTCGGTGAACGAGACGAGCACTCCCGTGAACCGATGCCGGTCGTGGAGGGGACCGATGTCCGAGAGGTCCCCGAGGATCGGATAGCCCTGGAGCTTTTTCCCCCGCTTCAGGGGGTCGTCGTCGATGAAGCCCACGGGCCGAATCCGGTGCCGGTCGTTGTTCAGGATCTCCCGGAGCAGGATTTCCCCGCCCCGGCCGGCCCCGTAAATAAGGACCGCCTCCCCCTGGCGGGTCCGCCGCTTCATGGAGTCCAGAGAGATCCGGAACGAGCCCCGCGTCCCCAGAAGCAAGCCGGTGGTCAGGAGGAAGTCGATAAGGAAAATCCCCTTGGAAAAGTCCTGGAACCGGTAGATGAAGGTGACCGCGACCACCGACAGGAGAGTGGCCAGGGTCGAAGCCTTCAGGTAGCTGAAGACGTCGTCGGTGCTGAGAAACCGCCAGAAGCCCCGGTAGATTCCGGCGATGAAAAAGGCCGGGAGCTTGCAGGCGATGACCGCCGGCAGGGAGTGGAGGAACACCTTGAAATAGTAGATGAACGCCTCCCCCGAAAACCGGAGCCGGTAGGAGAGGTAGTAGGAAAAGGCGATGATGCAGAAATCGAGGACCACCAGGGCCATCTGACGCTTGTAGGTCAGCTCGATGAGGACCGGGGTGTAGGGCCGGTCCCGGAGCAGGGAAAACTCCTTTTCCGGATAGACCCGGAGCTGGGCCAGGTAGATCCCCATGAGGATCACCGAAATCAGCAGGGGGATGATCACCACCGGGGATGTCAAAGTGTCGTGGCGGCTGACGAAGACCGCCGAGATTCCGGAGATGGCCCCGACTCCGTAAAGGAAGAGGACCGCTCCCCGCTCGCTGAAGCCCACGAGAACCAGGCGGTGGGAGGTGTGATCCCGGCCCCCCACCGATGCCTTCCGGCCGCTCAGCAAACGGATAAGGGTGACCAGGGTGGTGTCGAGGATGGGGACCATCAGGAGCATCACCGGGACGGCATAGGGCGATAAGGCGTTGGCCTGGGCACTCTGGGCATAGTGGAGGGTGAGCATGGAGAGACTGTAGCCGATGATCAGGCTTCCGCAATCCCCCATGAAGATGCTCGCCGGATGGGTGTTGTAGAGGAGAAAGCCGGCCAGGGCCCCGGCCAGCATCAGGGCGACGAGCCCCGCCCCCGAAGGCTTGCCGGCAAACAGCCAGGCCAGGTAAAGAGCGGCGATCAGGCCCACTCCCGCGCTGAGCCCGTCCATGTTGTCGAGGAGATTGAAGGCGTTGGTAATGCCCACGATCCAGACGATGGTGACCATCGTGTCCAGGGTGAGGGAATGGAACCACCCCAGCCGGAACCCGAAAAAGGCGGCCAGGGAGGCCACCAGGATTTGCCCCACCAGCTTGGTGTAGGGCTTGACGGTGTAAACATCGTCCACCAGCCCCAGAAAAAACAGGATCGTGGCTCCGATTAAGATGGCCGCGGCCAGGGATCCCGGCGGCACCGGAAGGGGATACCGGCCACCCGCTTCCACCATCCGGATGGCGCTCAAATCGGCGGCAATCAGCAACGGCAGACATAAGGCCAGGTAGATGGCGATCCCGCCCATCAGGGCGGTGGGCTTCCGGTGCCAGCGGTCCGAGGACGGACGGTCGATCCACCCGCGCCGCGCCGCCACCATCCGGACGGCGGGGGTGAGCCCGGCGGAGAGGGCAAGGGAAACCGCAAAGACGAGGATGGGGGTCATGGAGCGATGGGTGATGAGAGGGTGAGGTCGGTCACGCCTTCCTGGCGCCGGGCGGCCGGGGGCCTCAGTGGCGACACCCTCCGGCCTTGCGCCGGCCGCGGGCGATCCAGGCCATCAGGCGGACCAGACGGTCCCGGAGCCGGCTCAGCGCGGAGCGGGGGGTCAGCTCGTCCATTGAATCCGGTCCCGGCCGGCCCGGCGCTCGACGATCTCGCCGATCACGGCGGCGGCCTCTCCCATGCCCTGGAGCCGCTGGATGACGTCGGCGGCGGACGCTTCCGGGACAATGGCGATCATCCCGATCCCGTTGTTGAAGGTCCGGAACATCTCCGCGTCGCTCACCCCGCCGGCCGACTGGAGAAACCCGAAGATGGGAGGAACCGTCCAACTGTCCCGGTGGAAAAGAACGGCGCAGGCATCGGGAATAACCCGAACGACGTTTTCGGCGATCCCTCCGCCGGTGATGTGGGCCAGGGCGTGGATGGGCAGGTCCCGGATAAGGCGGGTGACGATCTCCGGGTAGATCCGCGTGGGGGTCAAAAGCTCCTCGCCGATGCTCCGCCCCAGCTCCGGAACGACATCATCGATTTTGAGGTTTTTGATCTCGAAGCAGATCTTTCGGACAAGGGAGAATCCGTTGCTGTGGAGCCCGCTGGATGGAATCCCCACCAACTGATGGCCCACCCGGATGCCGGATCCGTCGATGATCTTGGCGTTGTCCACCAGGCCCACGGCAAACCCCGCCAGGTCGTACTCCCCGTCGGGGTAGTAGCCGGGCATCTCGGCGGTCTCGCCGCCAATCAGGGCGCAGCCGGCCTGGGAGCAGCCCTCGGCGATCCCCTCGATGACCTCGGTGGCGATCCGGGTATCCAGCTTTCCCATGGAGAGATAATCCAGAAAGAACAAGGGCTTGGCGCCCTGAACGACGATATCGTTGACGCACATGGCCACCAGATCAATGCCCACGGTGTCATGGCGGTCCATCATCCCGGCGATCTTGAGCTTGGTGCCGACCCCGTCGGTGGCGCTGACCAGAACCGGCTGGTCCACGTTGGCCAAATTGAGGGAGTAAAGCCCGCCGAAGCCGCCGATTTCTCCCATAACCCCCGACCGGGGGGTCCGTTTGGAGATTTCCTTGATCCGTCGAACCAGGTCGGACGCCTTGTCAATGTCAACGCCCGCCGCCGCATAACTGAGAGTCTCCGACATTCCGGTCTCCTGAAAAAAATATCTGACGTTTCCCAAAACGCCGAAAAACGATAAACCGACGGAAGCCAAAAGTCAAAACAATTTTTTTGACATCGCCGCCCCTGTATTGTAAGGAGGGGGACGTTTTGATGATGGAATCGGACCCTCGGCCAAGGAAAGGGATGATCGGATGACGACATTTGCCCGGCTGGACCGCCTGCCCCCCTATGTATTCGCTACCGTCAACAAGATCAAGATGGATGCCCGCCGCGCCGGTGAGGACATCATCGATCTTGGGATGGGCAACCCGGACCTGGGGACGCCTCAGCACATCGTGGACAAGCTCGTGGAGGCGGCTCAGAAACCCCACAATCACCGATATTCGGCATCCATGGGCATCCGGAAGCTCCGGATGGCCATTGCCGACTGGTACCGGCGTCGGTATGACGTGGAGATCGACCCGGAGACGGAGGCCATCGTGACCATCGGGGTCAAGGAAGGGATGTCTCACCTGATCCTGGTGACCATCCGGCCCGGCGACGTGGTTTTCACGCCGAACCCCACCTACCCCATCCACCCCTATTCGGCCATCATCTCCGGCGGTGATGTCCGGGGTATCCCGGCCGGCCCGGGGGACGAGTTCTTCGAGAACCTGACCCATGCCACCCGGCAGAGCTGGCCCCGGCCGAAGATCCTGATTCTGAGTTATCCCCACAACCCCACCACCGAAGTGGCCGAGCTCGGCTTTTTCCAGAAAGTGGTGGATTTCGCAAAGGAGCACGGCATCCTGGTGATCCATGACTTCGCCTACGCGGAGCTGACCTTTGACGGATACAAGGCGCCGAGCTTTCTCCAGGCCGACGGCGCCAAGGATGTGGGGGTGGAGTTCTACTCCCTGTCGAAAAGCTACAGCATGCCGGGCTGGCGGGTGGGGTTCTGCGTCGGCAACGCCGAAACGGTGGGAGCCCTCCGCCGGATCAAGAGCTATCTGGACTACGGGATCTTCCAGCCCATCCAGATCGCGGCCATTATCGCCTTGAACGGTCCCCAGGAGTGCGTTGACGAGATCCGGGAAGTTTACCGGACCCGGCGTGACGCCCTGGTCAACGGGCTGTCCCGGATCGGATGGGAGATTCCGCCCCCCAGGGGAACCATGTTCGTCTGGGCCCGGATTCCCGAGCCCTATCGGGAGATGGGCTCGGTGGAGTTTTCCAAGATGATGATCCGGAAGGCCCAGGTGGCGGTCTCTCCGGGGCTCGGCTTTGGGGAGTACGGCGACGAGTTCGTCCGGTTCGCCCTGATCGAAAACAACATGCGGATCAATCAGGCCGTCCGGGGCATCCGAAAGATCATGTAATCCGCCGGGGGAAGGCGGACCATTTCAGGAGGAACAAACCGGTATGAAAGAGATCGCGATCGGCTTGCTCGGCTTCGGAACCGTGGGTACCGGCGTCGCTCGACTGCTCATCGACAATCGTGAGGAGATTCGGTCCCGTCTGGGGGCGGATCTCCGGCTCAGGCGGGTGGCCGATATCGACACCCGGACCGACCGGGGGGTGACGCTGGATGACGGGGTGCTGGTGGCGGATGCCGGTGCCGTGGTTGATGACCCCGAGATCGACATCATCGTCGAGATGATCGGCGGTCGGACCGTGGCCAGGGAGCTGATGCTCCGGGCCATTGCGGCCGGCAAGGCGGTGGTCACCGCCAACAAGGCCCTTTTGGCCGGGGCCGGCAACGAGATCTTCCGGGCGGCCGCGGATCGGGGGGTCGATCTGGCCTACGAAGCCTCCGTGGGCGGCTGTATGCCGATCATCAAGACCCTCCGTGAGTCCCTGGTCGGCAACCGGATCCGCTCCATGACCGGAATCCTCAACGGAACCTGCAACTACATCCTCTCCCGGATCACCGACGAAGGGCTTCCCTTTGCCACGGCCCTGGCCGAGGCCCAGGCCAACGGGTTCGCCGAAGCCGACCCCACCCTCGACGTGGAAGGCTACGACACCGCCCACAAGCTGGCCATCATCAACGCGTTGGCATACGGTATGGAGATCAACCTCGCCGATATCTACGTCGAGGGGATCTCCGGGATCACCCCCATGGACATCGCCCTTGCCCGGCAGTTCGGCTACAAAATCAAGCTCCTGGCCATCAGCAAGGACCGGGGAGAGGCGGTGGAAGCCCGAATCCATCCCACCATGATCCCCTGCGCCAATCCCCTGTCCACCGTCGGGGCCAACCTGAACGCCATCACCGTGACCGGTGACGCGGTGGGCGATATCATGCTTTACGGCTTCGGAGCCGGGATGATGCCCACGGCCAGCGCCGTGGTGAGCGACATCGTTGACCTCGCCCGAAACCGGATGACCGGGGCTGAAGGCCGGATTCCCCTTCTGGCCCGGCCCCTCGACGGAATCCGCCCGCTCCCGGTTCTCCCGGTATCGGAGATCACCACCAATTACTACATCCGGTTTTCAGCCCTGGACCGGCCCGGCGTCCTGTCGAGCATCGCCGGGATTCTGGGGGAGCACGGGATCAGCATCAAATCGGTCCACCAGAAGGGGCGACGGTCCCAGGGAGCGGTGCCCATCGTCATGCTCTCCCATCTCGCCCGGGAGCGGGATGTCCGGGCCGCCCTGGCGGAGATCGGCCGGCTGGACGTGGTGGGCGACCGGCCGGCCCTCATCCGGATCGAGGATGAAAACGGCGACATCGAGGCGGATGACGCGGAGTAATGTTGGACCTCCGGGGTTTCCCAATTTTTTGGAAACCCCGGAGGTCTCGCCCTTCGA
>CAZWGY010000050.1:0-15801 GCA_964633575.1 uncultured Desulfobacteraceae bacterium | reverse complement strand
GTTTATCAAGGAGGCAGACCCGTGGAAACCATCCTGATCGTCGATGACGAAAAGAATTACCCCCTGATTCTCAGCGCCGTCCTGGAGGAGGAAGGGTTCGAGACCCTGACCGCCAACAGCGCGGCCGAGGCCTTAAAGCTGCTGTCGGAGGCCGAGATCGACCTGGTGCTCACCGACATGAAGATGCCGGCCATGGACGGCATGGAGCTCCTCGACCGGGTCAAGGCCAAGGACCCCGACCTCCCGGTGATCATGATGACCGCCTACGGGACGGTGGAAAAAGCCGTGGAGGCCATGCAGCGGGGAGCCCACAACTACATCCTCAAGCCCTTCGAAAACGAAAGCCTCCTGATGTACGTGGAAAAAGCATTGGCCGTCTATCGGATGGCCAAGGAAAACCGCCGGCTCAAGCATGCGGTGAGCGCCCGTTACCGTTTCGACAACATCATCGGGAAAAGTGAGGCCATGCGGGAGGTCTTCGACACCATCCGGAAAATCGCCCCCACATCGGCGACGGTCCTGATCGAGGGGGAAAGCGGCACCGGCAAGGAGCTGGTGGCGCGGTCGCTCCACTTCAACAGCCCCCGCACCGACCGGCCCTTTGTAGCGGTCAACTGCTCGGCCTTTGCCGAAACCCTTCTGGAAAGCGAGCTGTTCGGCCACGAAAAGGGGGCCTTTACCGGGGCGACGGCCACCAAAAAGGGGCGGTTCGAACTGGCCGACGGCGGAACCCTCTTTCTGGACGAGATCGGAGAGCTGTCGGCCAACCTCCAGGTGAAGCTGCTCCGGGTTCTCCAGGAAAAGACCTTCGAACGGGTGGGCGGAGTCCGCCTCATCCAGGTGGACATCCGGGTCATCGCCGCCACCAACAAACAGCTCAAGGACGAGGTAGCGGCCAACCGGTTCCGGGAAGACCTCTTCTACCGGCTCAACGTCCTCCACATGGCCCTGCCGCCCCTGCGGGACCGGATCGAGGACATCCGGCCCCTGGTGAGCCATTTCATAAAAAAATACGAGGGAGAACGCCAGTCCGAAATCAAGGTCACCGGAATCTCACCAGAAGTGGAACGGCTCTTCTTCGAATACCCCTGGCCCGGAAACGTCCGGGAACTGGAAAACGTCATCGAACGGGCCGTGATTCTTTGCCCCCGGGAGACCATCGACGTCTCCGACCTCCCCAAAGCCTTCCGGGAAAGCGCCCACGAGACCCTCTACCTGGAAGGGATTCCGGCCACCGCCACCCTTAACGAAACCCTGACCCGGGTGGAACGGACCATGATCCAGCGGGCACTCCGGATGACCGGCAACGTCCAGGCCCACGCCGCCCAGATCCTCGGCATCGGGAAAAGCGGCCTCAACATGAAGATCAAGAAACACCAGATCGAGGTGGGTTCAAAATCTTGAACGGCAAATGATCATATATTTTCAGATAGATAACCCTGTTACCGCCCGTTTCCGATTTTCCGGTTCAATGCCGTGAACCGCGGTGGATTGCTCGTTTTAACTTTAATATCTAAAGGTTATGGAATTCGTCGGGGAAGGGATCAAAAATTTGAAACGGACGGCGGGTCCGAAAGGGGCGGTGGAGCAGCGGAGCGTCGCCGGCCCCGCTCAGCGCTTGCCATTTAACTTGTTGATATAAAAAGAAAAATATAAAAAGTGCCGTTTGCGGGGATTTTCTATCAGCGTTTGGCAAGGGACTTGCATAACAATAATTGCAACAACCTGATCATTTCTTCATCTTTCTTCCTCCTTTAGGCGGGCGGTTCGGGAGCGGTTCCCGGGCCGCCCGTCTAATTTTTTTTCCCGCTTAGCCGGCGGTCTTATCCCGGGCCAGGTCGGCATAGACGGAATCGCCGTAATCATCCACAACGGTCTGGTATGCCGTTCGACTCTTGTTGGCATCCCCCAGTTGTTCGTAAAGCCGGCCCAAATGGTAGTAGGCTTCCCCCCTCAGCACCGGGTTGTCATCCGATGTGATCCGCTCGAAATAGTCGACGGCTTTCGAGAGGTTCCCGACCGCTTCGTGAGCGTAGGCCAGCCCCCCCAGGACCAGGTTCCGGAGGCCGGGGCGGGATGAGAACTCGGGCAGAGCGGCCTCGTACAGGGAGATGGCGGTTTCAGGGGCACCGGCGTCATAGGCGTAGTTGGCCAGGGTCACCCGGGCCATCCGGCCGGCTTCGCGGCTCCCGTGCCGGTCGATCAGGATTTCGAGGTCGCCCTTCACGGCCTCGTAAGCATCCGCTTCGTTCCGGTCGGCGACGGCCGCCGCATACCGATCCCGAACCTCGGCCAGTTCCTGGAAAGCCCGGTTGCCCATCCGGTACTGGTAATACTGGAACCCGGCTATCGCCACCGCCAGCGCCAGCAGGCCGCCCATAACCACGCCCACCCGGACCCGGTTTTCCATAATGAACCGGAACAGCCGGGTTGACAGGGTTAGAAACTCGTCAGGCTCCTTGAGGAGCTGCTTTCGGGTGATCTTCTTTCTGGCCATATCGTCTCCTTTAAAGTGGTTTTTCGGTTTCCATTGCCCGTTGAATCCGGCCCCATCCCGCTTCTGGGATTTCAGCGCCTATCACTCCGCAGACTTCGGCCCCCAGCAGGGAGCCGAGCCGTCCGGATTGGGAGAGGGACCAGCCGCCCACCAGCCCGAAAAGGAAGCCGGCGGCCCAGAGGTCCCCGGCTCCGGTGGTATCGACCGCCCGGCCGTCACCGGCCGGCGGAATCCGGACGGTTTCCGCCCCCCGCCGAATCCAGCTCCCCCGGGGACCGAGTTTCACAACGGCGATCCCGGCCCGCTCGGCCAGGATCGCCAGAGCCCGTTGCTCATCCGCCTCACCGGTGTAGGCTCGGGCCTCGTCCTCGTTGGCGATGAGGATGTCGAGCCCGCCGCGGACGAGGTCATCCAGGACCCCGCCGGCGGTCTCCACCACCGTATAGGATGCCAGGTCGAGGGAGATCCG
This sequence comes from uncultured Desulfobacteraceae bacterium, assembly GCA_964633575.1. Lineage (GTDB taxonomy): Bacteria > Desulfobacterota > Desulfobacteria > Desulfobacterales > JAABSP01 > CAYNGG01. The sequence continues at coordinate 12,835 of CAZWGY010000050.1, read as the reverse complement.
GGCGCCGGCCCGTCGGGCCGCCGCCACCGCCGCCACGATGAGCTCGGGGTTGAACAGGAGGTATCCCTCGATGTGAGCCACGGCCGCGTCGTCGAACAGGTCAGGGGTCATCTCCGCCGGTTCGGCCTCGGCGGAGGCGCCCAGAAAGGTGAGCATCGACCGCTGGGCATCGGAGGTGATCAGGGTGAGGACCCGTCCGGTGGGGGCATCGGCCACCAGGAGCCGGGGATCGACGCCCCCACGGACCAGGCCGGCCTCGAAGCGCGCCCCCATCTCGTCTTTGCCCCGTTTCCCCACGAACCGGGCCGAACCGCCCAGGCGGGCCACCCCCTGAGCGGTGTTGCAGGCCGACCCGCCGGGGACGATCCTCGGGGTCGCTCCGGATCGGGCCAGAACCGATTCGATGTGGGCGAGGTCAACAAGCGCCATCCCGCCGCGCCGGGCACCGGCCCGCTCGAGCAGTTGATCGTCGGCCGGAATCAGGATGTCAACCAGGGCCGATCCGACCCCCACTACCCGGGTCCGGGCTCCGGATGCCGCGGGGCGGGTCACCGGACTACCAGACGAGCATCTTGTGAATCCAGCCCTTGTCTCCGTCGGCATGCCGGATGTGAATCCAGTTGCCCTTCCGCTCCAGGACCCTGAAGGGCACCCCCTGCTCCACCGTAAAGACGACATCGTTATCGGTCCCCGGACCGGAGCGGACGTTGCAGCGGTCCTTGATCACGATCACCGAGTCCACGTCCTTGACAAGGTCCTGGTGGATCCAGCCCCGATCTCCTTCGTAATCCCGGAACTGATACCACCCGCCGGTGGACTTGATCACCTCGATGGGGTGATACTGCTCCACCTTCCAGAGAATCTCGTGCTTGGTGCCCGGGCCGGAACGGACATTGGCCGTGGTCACATCCACCGTTTTTCGATCGGCATGGGCGGCGCCCGCGCCGAGGGCGGTTATCAGGCAGAGGGCGATTAGTACACGTCGGATCATATCATGCCTCCTTAGGGCCGGAAAGCCTCGGCCGGCGCGGCAGGTCGTCTCATCCGGCCGGTTGGTGACGTCGGACCGCGCCGTTGGCGCGGCACGGAATCTAGAATCCGCCGGGCATAGTACGAAATTTCATCCCGGATTTCAAGGCGTCCCGCCATCGTGTCCCGTCAAGCGCTGAAGAATCGGATTTCGGGGAGCTTAACACAGGTGAGCCGGTTGCCGTAAACCGCCCCGGTGTCGATTCCGATTTTGTTGGGCTCGACCAGGGGCTCGCTGAAAGGGGTGTGTCCGAAAATCACCCGCTTGCCGAAATCGTGGATCGACTGGATGAACCGCCGCCGAATCCAGAGAAGCTCGTCAGGCCCCTGCATCGACAGCGGAATGTTGTCCTTCAGCCCCGCGTGGACAAAAATGTAATGCTCGGTTTCGTGGTAAAGCCGGAGGGACCGGAAGAAATCGAGGTGCGACTCGGGGATGGGAAACCCGCCGGTCGTCGTCCTCCGGGCCATATAGCTCTCGAGGGTGGTCCGGCCCCCGTTGACCAGATAGGTGAACTTGTCGAACTCGGTGAGATACCGCTCAAGCATCTCCTCGTGGTTCCCCTTTAAACAGATGAGGTTGGGGCAGCGGTCCTTCAGGTCGATGATGAATTCGACCACGTCGGCGGAATGAGGCCCCCGGTCGATGTAGTCCCCCAAGAAGACCAGCGTGTCCCGTTCCAGATCGATGTCGATCTCATCCATGAGCCGGCGGAGCGGGTCGATGCATCCGTGAACATCACCGATGGCGTAAATCTGGTCCACGGGTCAGGCGAGCATAAAGACCCGGCGGGGCGGATCGAGCCGGGTTAATCCCGCGGCCCGGGCCGCATCCAGGGCATCCTGAAAGTCGGTCCGGGATGGATAGCCGTCTAGTCCCGGGATTTCCGCCGCTCGCCCACAAGGGCGGTACTGGGGCATGATGTTGACGTAAGTGGCCGTGGAGACCTCATCGGCGATAAACCGCATGACCGACTCCGTCCCGGCCCGCCCGCCGGGCAGGACCAGGTGGCGGACCAACAAACCCCGTCGGGCGATCCCGGCCGAATCGGTGGTAAGGTCACCCACCTGACGGAACATCTCCCGCAGGGACTCGCGGGCGGCTTCCGGATAATCAGGGGCGTCACAGGCCGCCCGGGCCAGCTCCGGGTCCCAGAATTTGAAATCGGGCATGTAGATGTCGATCACGCCGTCAAGGAGCTTGAGGGTTTCCAGCCGGTCGTAACCGCTGCTGTTGTAAACCAGGGGCACCCGGAGTCCTCCGTCGATGGCGGCGGGCAGAGCCGCCAGGATCTGGGGGACCACGTGGGATGGGGTGACGAAGTTGATGTTGTGGCACCCCTGGCCCTGGAGCCGGAGCATCATTTCAGCCAGATCATCGGCGGAGACCGGCCGCCCCTCCCCGCCATGGCTGATTTCGTAGTTCTGGCAGAACAGACAGAGGAGATTGCAATGAGCGAAAAAGATGGTCCCCGATCCGCTGGTCCCCACCAGAGGCCGCTCCTCGCCGAAATGGGGGGCATAGCTCGCCACCACCGCCCGGTCGGCGGTTTGACACCAGCCGGTCTCGCCGGCCGTCCGGTCCACGCCGCATTGTCGGGGACAGAGGGTACAGCTCGCCAGCGCCCGGCGGGATGCCTCGATCTTTTCATCCAGAGCGCCGGCCGCATGAGTCCGACGGTATGCGGGCATTTCGGTCATGGACAATCCATATCTCCGGGGATTCAGCTAAACCCCAACAGCCGGCCGCCCTGGTAAACGGCAAAGGCCAGAACCCAGGCCAGCAGGGTGCTGTAAACGATGTTGAAGATCATCCACCGGACCGATCCGGTCTCCCGGCGGATGGTTTCCACCGTGGCCAGACAGGGGACGTAGAGCAGGACGAACACCATCATCGCCATGGCCGACAGGGGGGTCATGGTCGAGCCGGCCAGGGCCTTGCTCAGGCCCCCCTTCCCTTCCTCGGCCGCGTAAAGGACCCCCATGGTGCTTACCACGATCTCCTTGGCCACGAAGCCGGTCAACAGGGCCACGCCTCCCCGCCAGTCGATGCCGATGGGCGCGAAGACCGGTTCCATCGCCTGGCCGATCCGGCCCATGGGCGACCGGGCCACCCGCTCAGCTTCCATATCCCGCCGGAGCTGATCGACCGCCGCCGCCGATTGCTCGGCAACCTCGGCCCGCTGAGATGGGGTCTCGGCCGTGGCCATTTCCACTTCGGCGGCCTGACGTATCCGGGACATCTCGGCGAGCCGGTCCGCCTCATTGGGCAGCTCCCGGGGAAAAGCCGACAGGACCCAGACCACCACCGAGCCGACCAGGATCACTCCCCCCATTTTCCGGAGAAACATCCGGCTCCGGTCCCACATGTGGATGAGAAGGCTTTTGGCCATGGGCACCCGGTAAGGAGGCAGCTCCATGACAAAGGGGGCGTCGCCGCCCTTCAACAGGGTGGACCGGAAGATCCGGCCGCTGACCACCGCCAGGACGATCCCCAGGATGTAAACGGCGAAGATCGCGGTCCCGGCTCTCGCCCCGAAAAAGGTGCCGGCCAGGATAATGTAAACCGGCAGCCGGGCGGAGCAGGACATGAACGGGGTAATGAGGATGGTCAGAATCCGGTCCTTTTCGCTCTCCAGAGTCCGGGCGGCCACGATGGCCGGGACATTGCACCCGAAGCCCATGAGCATCGGGATGAAGGACTTGCCGTGGAGCCCGATCAGGTGCATGATCCGGTCCATGAGAAAGGCGGCCCGAGCCATGTAGCCGGTGTCCTCGAAAATGGCGATGCAGAAAAAGAGGATGAGGATGTTGGGCAGGAAAATGATCACGCTGCCCACCCCGGCCAGGACCCCGTCCAGGAGAAAATCCCGGATGATCCCCGCCGGCAGGACCGCCGTCAATCCCCGGTCCAGGAGACTCACCCCGGCCTCGATGGCGGCCATGGGGTAGGTTCCGAGGGTGAAGGTGAGCTGAAACATGGCCCAGATAAAGAAGATGAAGATGGGAAAGCCGATAAACCGGTTGGTCAGGACGAGATCGATGCTCCGGGAGATGTCGGCCCGCTTCCGGGTTGACAGGGTGACCACTTCCTTGACGATCCCGGCTATGAAACCGTATCGCTCGTCGGTCATCACGATCTCGGGGTCGTCGTTGAAGATCTCCCGGAGCCGGTCGCGGTGGGCCGAAACCCGGTCCAGGAGGTCCGGCGCGTCGGCATCAGCCGCCGCGGCAACCCGATCCCGGACCACCTGGTCGTCTTCCAAAAGCTTGATGGCGGTCCAGCGCGGGTTATAGGGGAGGCGCTCGGCGAGCTGCTCCCGGAGAAAGGTCCCTAATTCGGCGATGGCCGCCTCGATGTCCTTGCTGTACCGGACCCGGCGCCGGCGCTGGGCATCCAGGGGCCGGTCGGCCAGGTCGATGGCCGACCGGAGGAGATCGTCGATCCCCTGACCTCGGTTGCCGACGGTGAAAACCACCGGAAGATCGAGAAGCTCGGAGAGCTTGTCCCCGTCGATCTTGATCCCCCGTTCCCGGGCCAGGTCGGCCATGTTGAGGACGAACAGGACCCGGCAGTCAAGCTCCCGGAGCTGAGTGGCGAGATAGAGGCTGCGCTCGAGGTTGGATGCGTCGATGATGTCGATGACGAGATCCGGCGCCGACTCCAGGATGAAGTCCCGGGCCACGATCTCCTCGATGGAAAAGGGGGTCAGGCTGTAAGTCCCCGGAAGATCGACCACCCGGATCTCGTGGTCGTGACGGTGGATCGTGCCCTCTTTCTTTTCCACCGTCACTCCGGGCCAGTTGCCCACCTTCTGCCGGGTTCCGGTGATCCGGTTGAAAATGGTGGTCTTTCCCGAGTTGGGGTTCCCGGCCAGGGCGATGGTCAGACGCTTATCGGCCATGTTCAGGCTATCCGCTCCACGGTGATTTGAGCGGCCTCCTCCACCCGGAGGGAGACGTGATATCCCTTGACGATCAGCTCCATGGGGTCCTTGAGGGGGGCGTATTTCTCCACATAGACCTCGGTTCCCCGGACGATGCCCATCTCGAGTATCCGCCGCCGCAGGGCTCCGTTGCCGCCCACCCGGACCACCACCGCCCGCTGGGCCTCCCGCAGATCACTCAACCGGGTCATACCGCCCCGCTCATCGGGCCGCCCCGGCGACAACCCGAGCCGGCGGCTCCACCGGCTCGACGAGAATCTTCCGGGCCAGGCCACGGCCCAGGGCATAGCGGTGATGATCCGCGGCCACCACCACCTGCCCCTTGCTCAGGTTGGTGATCACCTCGATCTCGTCGCCCACCCGGAGCCCCATGGTCAACAGACGCATCCGGGAAGTTGTCCCGCCGGTGAACTCCCGGATAATCAGGCGTTCGCCCTGGCGGGCGGTCACCAGCGGGACCCGCGGAACCCGCTCTTTGAGACAGTCTTCGCAGATTCCATAGATCTCCATCCGGTGCCAGAGCATGTGGAAGCCGTGGGCCCCGGCGATCTGCTCCTGAAGCGCCTCCAGGGCATCATCGGTGAACTCGATGATCCGCCGGCACCGGGTGCAGACAATATGGTCATGGTGAAAGCCGAGGTGCCGGTGCTCGTAACGCACCACGCCGTTGTCGAACCGGTTGGCCTGGGCAAAGCCGAAATGGCACATCATGTCGAGGGTCTCGGCGACCAGGGCCGTCGAGAAGGTCGAGCCGTCCATCGACCCGGCCAGCTCCTCGGCGGTCACGTGCCGCTCGGTGCCGATGAAGGTTTCGAAAACCTTGAACCGGTCCTCGAACCGGTCAATCCGCTCCTGACGGAATAGCTTTTTAAGCTGCTCCTTTTCCTGCTGGTGAATCCGACGCATCCGATCACATCTCCGGCGGGGGGTCTGAAAAATGAGGGCTCAGCGAGTCGGGCCGGGGATCTCGTAGGTGGTACAGGAGCCCGATGGGCAGGTGCGGCTCCGGGACCGGACACCGCCTCCCCCGACCGGGCCGTCGGCAACCGCGTAAGAAGTGGTGCTCAGCACCCGCTCGAAGGTATCAGCGCCGCACTTGGGACAGGCAATTTCCACCTGTTCATCGGCGTTCATGATCAGCAGCTCGAAGAGCTCCTGACAGGCTTGACAACGAAATTCATAGATGGGCATTTCGGACTCTCCTCATCTCCGGTTTGCGATCACCAAAAAAGACGTATTGTAAGAATTATTGCCCCCCATTGTCAATGGGCTCTTTGCCGTCAACGACCACCCGAAACAGCCGGATATATCTAGGGTCCAGGTTCCTGGCGCGAACGGGTCCGAATTCGTCCTCGATCTCTTCGAATAGCGCCTTCAAGGCCCCGCCCACCCGCCGGTCCACTTCCGCTTCGCTGATCCCGCCGCGCTCGGCCAGATAAAGTCGGAAATCGGTTTTGGCGGTCTGATCAATCCGTCCGCCCCCGTCCGGGGTCCAGAGGTCAGGGTAAACGGTCCGGAACCGGGACAGCTCGACCGGCGCGGCACTTTCAGGGAGACCAAGCCGGTGACGAACCCAGAGGGTCAACAATAAAGACTTGTAGGTCAAAAGGCCCGGCTCGGTTTCGGGCAGCGGGGGGTCCATCCGGGCCAGGAGCCGATCCAGGGCCATGAGGGTCTCCAGGGCCGAGTCCGTCCGGTGAATGTCGTCCAGGCCGGCGAACTCCCGGTAATGGCGGTCCGGTCCGGCTTCGGGGTCGAAGCACCGGGGCCGGGGGAGCAGGAGCCCGCCCAGGACCCCCATGCCGGACTCATCCCAGAAACTCAACGGAAGCCCCCGGCGCTCGGCCCAGGCGGTCCGGTACCAACGTCTCGCGGTTTGTCCCAGGCCCGCCGCCCGGCCATAGCCCACCCGGAAAATCCCTTCCAGCGGGTAGCGTTTCAGGAAAGCCGCCGATTGTCCGGGATCAAGGGGGGCCGTCTTGCCGGAAAGGACTTCGAGACCGATGCTCAGGTAGCTACAGACTTTGGCCACCACATCCCGGAGCGTCTCCCGGTTCCGCACCGGCCGGTCATCCGCGGCGATGATCCGATTGCTCAACCCGGCCAGCTCCCCCTGAAGCGCCTCCAGGACCACTTCGGAATCGATGGCGGCGAGGGTCTGGGAAAAGGGCGTTGCCGAATCCAGACCGGTGGCCGGAAGCAACGGCGGCGGAGGATCGTCTAAGGACGGGTCGGTTGGCAACCGCTTACCCCGCCTCCGGATTAGATGCCGGCGGCTCAGGGGCTGGTAGATTCCCACCGCCTCATCCCGGGGCATGAACCCGGCCTCGGCCAGGCGGACGTTGCGCAGGCGATAGGCCTCTTCTTCGCTTTCGGCCGGCAAAATCGCCGGCAGCTCGAGCATCACCCGCTGATAGGTCTCGTAATCGTCGTTTGCCAGGCGCGTCAAAAACGATGATATAAACAGGTCCCGGGCCTCCCGGTCTCCCGGAAGCCAGTCCGGCGGCAGGTCCGCCGGACGGAAGTAAAAGACATCGTCCAGCGTGAACCACCCGTCGCCGAAATCAGAAGGGTCCTGATCGTGCTCCCGGACGATCAAACCCAGGTTCCGGTACAGGTAATACTCGATGAGGTCGGTCTTGTCCCGGCGAAACCATCGAATCACCCGGTCCGGGGCCGCCTGGATCAGGGTCGCCAGCCACCGGCTCATCTCGTCGACGGCCATCCGGTCGCCCCGCCAGCCATCCATATCCAGAAGGTATTCCCATTGCCGGTAGGATGCCCGGCGGATCAGCTCGATGGCGTCGTCGGCCCCCAGCTCGTGGAGCATCACGTAGAAGTCGCCATCCGGAAAGGACCGGATCAGGGCCGTGGGTCGAGGAGCATCGAGAATAGCCGACAGTGCCTCATGGGCCGGGAGAGAGATAATCTCCCGCCGCCGCTCGGCCAGGGACCGGTCTCGCCGCTTATGCACATCCGTCGTCATACCGGATAGTTTAGGCACCCGGCGGGGGCTTGTCAACGTCGGGCCGGCGCGGCGGCGCAATCTTGATAAGGATAACCAGGCCGGGGCCGGCCATCAGGGTGCAGACCACGAAAAAGCCGAACCAGCCGACCGACTGGGCCATGTAGCCGGCCGGGGCGGTGATCACATCCCGGGACAGCCCCATGAAGCTGGTGAGGAGCGCGTACTGGGTGGCGGTGAAGCGGCGGTTGGTCAGGCTGGCCATGAACGCCATGTAGGCGGCGGTTCCCATCCCGGCGGAGAGATTCTCAAAGGCGATAACCCCGGCCAGGACCGGCAGACTGTCGCCGAGCCGGCTCAGGAGAGCAAACCCGGCCGTGCTCACCGCCTGAAGAATGCCGAAGAGCAACAGGGCGCCGTTAATGCCCAGCCAGAGGATGAGGCTCCCCCCGACAAACGCCCCCACAAGCGTGGCCCAGAAGCCGAACAGCTTAACCACCGCCCCGATCTCGGACTTGGAAAAGCCGATGTCAAGGTAAAACGGGGTGGTCATGGACGCGGCCATCTGGTCCCCGACCTTGTAAGCCACCACGAACCCGAGAATCCACAAGGCCCCCCGCCGGCGAAAGAACTCCGCAAAGGGGTCGATCACCGCCTCCCGCATGGAGGTGGGCTGGCCCTGAGCCACCTCGGGCTCGGGGGTGAGCACGGTCGTGAGAATCCCCACGGACATCCCGGCCGCCATGATGAGATAAACCCGGGGAAAGGACATGTAATCCGCCAGGATCAGACCGCCGCCGGAGGCCAAAAGCATCCCGATCCGGTAGCCGTAAACATAAAGCGACGAAGCGAGGCCCAGCTCCGCGTCGGGGATGTCCTCACGGCGGTAGGCGTCAACCACGATGTCCTGGCTGGCGGAAAAAAAGTTGACCAGCAGCGCGGCGACCGCCACCCCCATCAAGCTAACGTGAGGGTTGGACAGGCCCAGGCCGGCAATGGCCCCGGTCAACCCGAACTGGACCATCAGGAGCCAGCCACGGCGACGGCCCAAAAACGGCGGGGTGAACCGGTCCATGAACGGAGACCAGACGAACTTGGCCGAATACGGCAGCCGGGCCAGGGCCATCAGCCCGATGGCCGCCAGATCGACCCCGGCCTCCCGCATCCATGCCTGGAGAACGCTCAGGGTGAGCAGGAGAGGCAGACCACAGGAGAAGCCCATGAGAAAGGCCACCAGCATCCGGCGGCTAAACAGGGCGGTCCAGACGGATGGAGTTCCCGCTTCCCGGCGGTTAATGCTGAGGCGGCTCATGGCGGACGCCCCCGTCCCCCGTGGCGCGGGGACGGGTCATTATCAGGCGCGGGCCGCGTCGAGCTGGTCGGGGGTAATCACCGGCCCGAACCGGTCCCGGAGAGCGGACAGGCCATCCCGCTGTTTCCGAAGCACGGCGAAGAGCTTGTCCGGAATTCCCGCCTCTTTACCGTAGGCGTCGATCTGAAGGTCAATCCGAGCGATGATGTTGTCGGCGTATAGGGAAAACTGCTTGAGGTAGAGGGGTTCCGGATAGACCTTGTCGATGACTTCCGCGAACAGCGCCTCGAGGTCGGCGAACCGGGGAAGGTCGCCGATGGGCGAATGGTGAGCATCCACATCGCCGTGGGCCCGCCTTTCCAGCCAGGCCATCCAGACCTTGACATCCCGCTTTTCGCCCAAAAGACAGGTCTTATCGCCCCCCCGGGCACAGTCGGTGAGAAAATAATTGAGCCCGGCGAGAATGGGCCGGCGAGCCGGATCGAGCCGTTCGTTTTCGAAAAACCGGAGCTGAGCATCCAGATAGTCGGCCAGAGCCCCGGGGATGAAGGGCGCGTTGGCCCAGGGAGCCCGCTTGACGCCGGTGGCCCCCACCTCGGTGGCGGTGGCCGCCGAGACAATACAGGCTCCGATGGCCACCCCTTCGGCCGCGCTCCGAGCCACCCAGACCGGGGGCATGGTGTCGGCGTCCCGGCCGCTGTAGGTGATCACCCGGGTCTCCACGCCTTCGGGGGCTTCGGCGGCATCGGCGTAATTCCGGAGAGCGGTGCTCCTGAGGGTGCAGCGGGCGTTGGGATGGGAGATGGGGATCGGGTTGCCCTTCTCGTCGATCATCCCCCGATGCCATTCTCCCTGGAAGTTCCGGCCCCGCTCCGGGACCGGCTCGCCGCTGCCGGTCCACCGGGGCACCCCATCGGGGTCAATGAGGACGTTTGACCAGATCACCTCGGTCCCCGGATTCCGGAGCACCTCCATGAGCATGGGGTCCCCATCCCAGTTGACGTCTTCGATGATTCCGAAGATCCCCCGCTCGGGGTTGACGGAACGGACCGTGCCGTCCTCGGCGATCCACATCTGAGCAAGATCGTCGCCCACGAAGTAGGTGCCGGCCATGGCGGTGGTGGTTTTTCCGCATCCGGAAGGAGCCGCGCCGGTGAACCAGGTAACCCGCCCCCCCGGCCCCTCGATCCCGGTGATGAACATGTGCTCAGCCAGCTCCGTCCCCCGCCGTTCGTAGATGGACCGGTCCACCGAGAACCGATGGTTCCCCTTCTTAAGGAGCAGGGTGTTGCCGGCGTAAGTGCAAAAAAAGCTGTAAGTGGTCCGATGGCTCCGATCCATGAGAACCCGGGCGTGAGGGAGGTCCTCGGCCCGGTTGGTCCCTTCGGAATGGATGTTGGCGTAGAAGTGGTTGAGTCGGGCCACTTCCGCGTCGAACCCCTCGTAAGCGTTGCGGTAGAGGAGCTCGGCGCTGTGAGCCACATAAGCCGAAGAGGTCAGCTCCAGGGCCGGGTTGGCCACCGGAGCCCCCACCGGCCCCCGCATGTAAAAACCAATGATGAGCGTCATCCCCCGCATGATCCCGGCCATTTTCGAGCTAATTTCCCGAAGGGCGGTCTCCCGGTCCATCCGCTTGGCCAGACTGTTGACCAGCTCGTCGTCATTGGCAATATAATAGGTGCGGTCGATGATCCGCCCCTGCTCCTCCTTCAGGTCGAAGTGGATCGTGTGGTCAGGCATGGACAGAGGGGCCTCTTCGCCCTTCCGGATGGCCAGGTCCCGAATGAAGTCCCGGTCGGCATCGGTCCCGGTGTTGACGTAAATCGACTCCGGGTCGCATACGACAATGGCATTGGCGATCTTGATGATCACCTCCGGATGGTCGATCCGCCGGATCCGCGCCAGGTGGGTCGAATCCATCCGGGCCGCGAAGACCTCGTCCGCCGCCTCCACGGTCGTAATCCCGCCGATCTCCTGGACGATGTCGATCCCCTTGTTCCGCTCAAACATCTCGATTCTCCTTTTTTAGTAACGAGGACTGAGGAGGGGCGGTTCGCGAACCGCTGGAGACCTCCGAGGTTTCCAAATTTTTTGGAAACCTCGGAGGTCTCTATCATCCCTCAGCACTCACTACTCAGCTATACGCCGGCGGCTTAGACCGGGAGAGTGAATTGGGGCTCGCCGAGGGTGAAGCTCCCGCTTTGAATCCATTCCTTAAGGCCGGCGGCGATCTCCCGGGCCTTGACCATGCTCGACAACGGGACGGTGGGGATCGTCTCCCCCTCGACCCGGATGGCGCCGGCCTTGAGCTCGGCGTAGCTCACCTCACCGTAGCTCCGGCTGATCCCGTTGGGATAGTCGTGTCCGTAATCGACCACCTGGGTGACGAGCTCCTCGTCGGACACCCCGGTATAACGGGCCATCTCCTCGTCCAGAATCGGAATGGGGATTCCCAGGCCCACGGCCAGGGATGTCCCGTACCCCTGGAGGCTCACGCCCATCAGCCATTCGGGCCGCATTCCCTTGAGGTCGCCCATGGTCCAGAGAGTCCCGGCCGGGGAGCGGGGGGTGCCCCCGGCGGTCCGATCGACGCCGGGCTTGTGCTGGGTTCCGTGCCAGGTCACGTAGCCCACCCCGCCGCCGAGGAAAATCCGGGTCCCGATCCCGATGGTCCGGTAAAACGGGTCGTTGAAAAGCGGGCTGAGGGCTCCGGCGGAACAATAGTTGGCGTTGCCCATCCGGGGCTTCAAAGCCCCCATGTAAGTGTAAACCGTCTTTTTGCCCGTGTTGATGGCGCAATTGTAGTTCTGGTAGCCGTTGCGGGGGTTGCAGAGAATCGCCTGGGGGAGATCGGCCAAACCGACCCGCTTGTCCACCTGACGGTTGGGATAACAGTCGGTGCCGTATCCGGTGGCCTGGAGATGGATTTTCCCGCCGGCCACCAGATCCCCGATCACGTGACCGCCCCCGTAGTTGAACTCACCGGGATGAACCCGATTCAACGGGTCATCCTCCCGAGGCTCGGTGGCGCCAATGTAGCAATCCACCGCGGCCACCCCACCATAAGCCGGGACCCCGTTGAACCAGACCCGGGATGCCTTGATGGTCGGGCCGGACTGACCGATGTTGAGAAAGGCCCCCGACGAGCACATGGGAGCAAAAGTCCCGGTGGTGACCACATCCACCTGCTCGGCCGCCCCGGCCGGCCCATCGGACCGGACAATGTCGATCATCTCCTCGGCGGTGACCACCACCACTTTACCGGATCGGATTTTCTCGTTGATCTCCCCGTAAGTCTTGCGGACCTTCCCGCTGCCTTTGGCCGCCATCCGTGCGTCTCCTTAAAAGTGCCAAGCAACCCCTCGTGTTTGCCCAGAACGGGCGGAAAAGACCTCCGAGGTTTCCCTTTTTTTTGGGAAACCTCGGAGGTCTCACCTTGTAGGGGCAAACCCGCGTGTTTGCCCAGAACGGGCGGAAAAGACCTCCGAGGTTTCCCTTTTTTTGGGAAACCTCGGAGGTCTCACCATGTAGGGGCAACCCCTCGTGTTTGCCCAGAACGGGCGGAAAAGACCTCCGAGGTTT
>CAZWGY010000049.1:0-15827 GCA_964633575.1 uncultured Desulfobacteraceae bacterium | reverse complement strand
CGGTAAGTCACCAGGAGATGGAGGGACAGGCCCGGGTCAGCCGGGACATGCAGGATGACCGCGATCAATTGGTTTGTCACTAAAAATCAGTTGGTTTGTCACAAACTCAACCTATTTTTAGTTGAATCGCGAACCCCTCGCCGCGATTTTTTATGACGCACTTTCAAGCCACAGCCCGCCAAAATTTAACCACTTTTAAATGCCATTTAACTACTCATTAAATACCCCCACAAATCCACTTTAAACGTCTCCGAGCTGGTGGCGCCGGTGTTAACCTGGACACCGAATACCGTCCCGCCAGTATAAAGGGGTAGCTTTTCGGGCACGACGGGGGGGCCGGCATCCTGCCACGGTATCCGAATCACTCCCCAGTCGGACGTGCTGGTCATCCCCGCCAGGCTTACTTGTTGCAACCAATCATCGGCCGCCGCATTTCCCCCAATGTCCACATCCGTAAGCCCAGCCAGGCTGCCAGACAGGCTATGGACCGCCACCATAATGGGAAACAGGGTCTTCCCCACCGGAACAATATACAGCGCCTGCTTGGCCGCCGTGGACTGTCCGTCTATCTCCACCGCATCGGCCAGCTTGGTTATACCCACTAAAGCTAAGTCCACAACATCTCCTTATAATAGGTAGGGCTCCAGGGCCAAAACAATAACCTCATCATCTGTTAGCCTCCGGTTATAAATCCTTACGCGATCCATGGCCCCGCTCCCGACGCCATTATCGCCAAACGCATTCATAACCGGAGGCCCAAAAGTAGAAACTTGTTTGCTCGACGAATCCTTAACGCCATCCATATAGAAGAAATAAATCGTGGTGCTATCCTTAACCATCGCAAAATGATGCCACAGCAAATCATCGCATTCGATGCCAGAAAAAATACCATTTTTGTAATATAGACGGTTGTCTCCGGTTCCCCCGGAAGGAGAAATAAAACCTTTATTATCATTATTTTTTGTGGCGTAAACGGTCCTGCTAGTGTCATTACGCCGCCCCCAAAAGGATATCGAAATCAATGAAACTTCAGAAGCCAGTAAAATATAGTTTCCAGCCGGTCCACCACCCCAACAAGACGTACCAAACGGCCCGGTGGTAATCGTGCCTGAATGAACGGTTCCGTCGTTATCCCCGATAGAATCCGCCGCCGTCCCGGACCCAACATCGGTGAGAAGGTACTTGTGAATCAATCCTTCCGTGGGCTCTGCAAATTCGATGCCATGGCTTACCAGCTCAACCACTGTGCCATCATGACAAGCCACATTGTTGTGAGCCACGATCACCCCGGACAGGTCCGCGCCCACATCCGTGGGGATCCCCAGGGCCTCCTGGGCGGCAGTGATATCCGCCAAAGCCAGAAGCCCCTCCCCGTAGTCCGTTGTGGGAACCGCGCTGGTCAAGCCCTCGGATATCTTGACCAAACCGTCATAAGCGCTTACATCCGCCTCAAGACCGCCGTTTTCGTGGATGATGATCTGACCCGCCACAGCCTGGAGACATTGAGCAGATGTCTCCGCCTCGTTTTCACTCTGGACGCTGTTGGCATTCACCGCCCAGACCCGAATATAGATGGTGGCATCCGACCCGTAGGTCGTTTCCTCTGTCTGATCCAGAAACCGGACGACGCTGGTATCGGTGGTGGTCTGATAACTCAGCCATCCGCTGTCATCGGTGGCATCGGCGTTTTCTATTTTGATCTGATACTTATAATGGGTTACATCGGCCTCGGCGTTCCGCTGCCAATCGAACTTGACGCCCCGGCTGAGCGACTGGGCATAAAGCCCGGACACATCCGCCGGCGCCGCGCTCCCATAACCACCGGACAACTGCTCCGACCAAACAAACAGGCTGTCATCGTCCGCCACGGTAATTGATCCGGGGGTATAATCCCCGTAGTTTTCAAGCCCCGGATCAAATCTGAAGCACTGAAAATCAATGCTTAAATCCCTGTTGATGGTCATTTGATCGATGAGGACATCGTAGGTCCCCCCGTAATCCGGATCATCGATGGTGATCACCATATCCGGATTCAACCCCAGCAACTTGGACGGTCCGGTAAAGCTCACCGACGCCACCTTATTATAGAGGCGCTGGTAATGAAGCCGGCCCATCTTCTGCGCCGCTTCCCCGTCCAAAAGGAACCTCATGGAAACGACATCCGATGACATGTTCGCAATGGACGCCCGCGCCGGCACTTGTGCCCGGACAACCTTCTGCTGAGGCTTGTTCGACTGCTGATACTCCACATAGCCGGCATCGGCAATCTTACGTTGAGCCACCGCCTTGTACCGAAAAGAGCCTTCCCCCTTCCCGGTCCGTAGAACATCGGCCTTGGTGATGGTCGCCTGGCTGGTGGTGTCCAGCAAACGGAGCTTTATCTGAGTCTCAAAATCAAGCGCCGCATTGGCCATCGTCAGGATCTCGCTCAACACCTCCCGTCTCGGCCGGGCAAAAAAGAACCCGCCCTCGAACGTGATTCCCTGGGTATCATACCAGGTCGCCGCGTCGGCAAACGACCCGAGCTCATCCAGATAATCCTCGGGAATTCCAAACTCTTTCAGCAGGAAAAGGATAATGTCCGCCGGATTGGTAAACGTCGAGGTATCGCTCCGGCTGAACTTGGTCGGTATGTCCAGAAACTTGCCATTCTTCCGCCAAAGCCCCATGGCATCGGCGGCGCCGTCCCCATCGCTATCCGCTATGATCGGTTGAAACACCCGATACGACGATCCGTTGATCGTCTGGGTGGACTGATTAAACGAATAGCTCGCCGAATCCCAGGTGGACGTGTTCCCCCATTCGAGGGGCGATTGAACCGAATCGATGGTATATGTCGGCCCGTCCGGTCCAAGGACATAATACCGCTGATCCGTGATATAAACGGACCGGAGCGGGATAAACGCCTGCCCAAAAACCATCGGTACGCAGAGCTGATCCGGCGGCGCGTCCTCGCTGCTGGGGGACAAAGAATCCACCAGCGGCGAGCTGGGCCAATCCCCTTCAAGGTATTGGCTGATGTAGTCCTCGCAGGTGATATAGAGCTTCTGGTAAACCGATTCAACGGCCTTAACTTTGAACCGAAACGACCGCGCCACATACTCTTCGGTCCCGTCGCTCAATACCAAATCCAGAACGATATCCGACCCCAGGAAATACTCGTTGGGGAAGACGTTCCGGGGGTTGCTGACCTCGAACGTGATCCCGCTGGGGGCCTGAATGCCCGCCTCTGATTTGGCCCGGTTGAGCACGACCCCTTTAAAGGAATCCGGAATGATCCGGAACTGATAATCCGCTCCGTCATAGCTCCGGGCCTTTGTGCTCCAGTAATACTCCTCGCTCATCGGGTCAGCTCATCCACTATGGTTTCCGGGGATTTCTCCACATAAAACGAATATCGGCAGGACCGGCAATGCCAGGTGGCGCCGTTCCGGTCGTCAGGATCGCCCACCAACCTCATGGGCCTCCCGCAATGCCGGGGAGCATTCTCCGACAGCTTCCGATCCCGTTTCCGTTGTTCCAGAACCGCCGCGTCCCGATCCCGGGCCCAGTCCACGAACACCTTCAGCGGAATCCGCTCCCGTTCCAGAATCCGGGCCAAGGTCACCATATCCTGAATCTGACCGCCAGTAAACGAGGTCAACGCCCGTGATAACCTAGCAGATAAACTCATCCGTTTTAAATCTTTCCCCACATTCCGCGCAAAACGCCTCGAACGTATCGCCTGTGCTGCTACAAGTATGAACGATGCCAGATACCCCGTCGGAATTGAATGGGTTGTCTTTGGTACAACACAATGTTTGGGTTCTCCACCTGCCCAAATCCACCACATCCCATTCATCCGGGCAAACACCACCGCATGGACCGTACATGGAATCCATGCAGTTTTCCCAGCTCCCCAAATCCGACCGTAACCCACCATATACCTGCTCCGAGCAGGTATCAGTGCAGTAAACGGTCACCCCCCCACAGGCATCAGCACCCGCCGCCACCTCGATCTCACGGTCAGTAGTGATCGCGTAATGAGGGTCCGGGAATCCGGGGAAGTAGAAATCTTCGTGGCCGTCGAGCTCCCAGGTGAACGGCGAGGTCCCGCCGGTCACATGGACCGTCACCACCATTCCCCTTGCGAGGATTTTGGGGTTGTCCTCATCCCAAACCAAATCACTCGGCCGGCTCACATCCTTGTCAAACGTTATCGAGGCATCCGTATAAATATCGGTAACCTCAAACGTCAACGTCACATTGTCCGCGCACCCGAATATCCGAACAGCCGGATATTCGGTATAGCCGCCGGTCGCGATGATCGTGGTCCCGGTCACCTTAAAATACGCGACCACAGGATCGCCGCCGGCATCCACGGCGGAAATAATCTCCCACTTGAACGGCCCCACTCCGCCGATGACGGAGACGGGGAAAATGGTGTGCTGATAGCTGTCATCCCCGAGATATTCGTTCCCCGGATCGCCCGCCGGACCTTCAGCCAACGGGTCCATGGTTGACGGGTCAATGGGGAGCTTCACCCGCATGAGCCAGCTTACGGCTTTGCTATCCGCCGCGATCAGGTCCTCAACTGCCATCGAGCACCTTCCCCAGCACTTTCAGCCGGACCTTGCTTAATCCATGAATCCCGGCCGGCTCCAGCTCCCTGGTGATATCCCCATCAAACCGGACGACATAGGTGTGGCCATCATCCGGATGACCCCACTTGAATGTCCGCCCGACCCCGTTCCCCTTTAACGGATCATAGAAAAAGTCCAGGATCGTCCCGGCCTCGGCCTCTCGTATCCGGTGCCACTGGAGCTCCACGGCGAACTGCATCGAATCCCCCAGGCTGATCCGCTCCTCGGAATCATCGTCAGACAAATGGATGACCTGGTTTCGCCAGCCCGTCTCGGTCAGAATTTTATGAGGCACCACATCCAGCGCCGTGTCCGAATAATTCGGCGTCAACTCGGGCAGGTAGTCGTACATTCGAATGTCAGGCATTCCACGACCTCCCCACCTCGATCACTTCCGAATCCCCGCGCATCAACTTTAACATCGCCGGCTTGATCTCCTGGCCATCAATGTAAACCTGGACCGTCACATTCCCACCACCAGCGGAACCACCGTCAACGGCCGACGACGCGAACGGCGCCACCGCGTCGGCCACCGCCTGGGATATCTGAGCGGAATCAACATGGACCGCCGGCTCGGGAAGCTCATCCGTGGTGACCACGCCACCTTCTTTTAACGGCGTATAATCATCCCGGACCTGCTGAAGCTCTCCCATGACATCGGCGTAGATTTCATTGTAATCTCCGCCGTAGCTCCCTTTATAGCTCAGATAGTCGCCCTTTACAAACTGAAGGAGCTCCTGAAATTCCTCGACGCCACCCTGCCGGGCGCCTTCGAGCAATTCCTGGTATTTGGCCTCCATCTGTTCGTGGCTCTGGACCGGCGCCAGCTCGGACAGCTCGATCTCAGCCGTAAACGACGTCCACGCATTGTGGAGGGCGTCGTACATTTTCTGAGCCTCATAACGGGCCGCCTGAGCCCGCATGGCCTCGATACCCTGAAGCTCCGCCGCCGATGCCCCGGCATCCCGGAGGCCATCGGCTAAGGCATCAAAGCGGTCGTTTACATCCATCACCCGTTGCTCATACTCGCTAAGCCCGGAATAATACCCGGCAAGCTCCCGAGCTTCCCGCATCAGGTCAGACCGCTGGGCCTCCGCCGCGTCAATGGCCTGTTGCCGCTGAGCTTCAAGCGCCGCCTCGGCCCGCTCCAGAGTCTCCGCCGATGCTCCAAGCGATTCGAGCTGACGGATGTTCTCCGCCCACGTCTGGTTGATCGACCTAAGCTCCTGGTCAAGCGCCGTCGTCTCCCCAAGGGCGATGTCTATCGTATTGATCAGCTCGCCCCTCTGGGCCTCCGCCGCGTCAATGGCCTGTTGCCGCTGAGCTTCAAGCGCCGCCTCGGCCCGCTCCAGAGTCTCCGCCGATACCCCCGCTTCCTGGAGCTTGGCGATATTGTCTTCCCATGTCTGGTTGAGCCCCCGAATCTCCTGGTCCAGCGCCGTCGTTTCCCCCAGGGCATCCTCGATGGCGTTAAGAATCCCCTGAATATCGATCTCACGACCACCAGTACCAGCCGAACCTCCGGACGAACCGGACGCTCCGCCGCCCATTGAACCGCCGGTGGTCGTTTTCTCGGCCGGCGCGGCTTCTCCAGAAGACCCCGAAAACCATCCGCCCGTGTTCCAGACGCTCAAAGACCCGCTGGCGAACTCCGGCAACCCGTATTTCCCCTGCTTGTTCGGCTTGCCATAAGTCCCGGCGATCCCCGCATGTTCGAACAATGCCCGGACCAGCGGCATGTGCTCCCGCCGGATCACGCCCTCTCCCTGGTGAAGGACCGCCGGGAATTCATCCGACGGCACCGACCACATCCCGGACCGGAGCGGGGTCCCTCCGCCATCCACCACATAGTTGGGCGCCGCCACATAAACCGTGGAATCATAGCTCCCCGGATCATAATACGGCGGATCAATCGGTACGGTGTTGTCGTAGTCCGGCAGCTCATATTCCGGCCCCTCGACCTCCAGGGGGTCAATGGCGTTCATGGCCGTTTCAACGGCCGACTGAGCCTGCTGGGCAATGGTGGCGGCCTCTTCCGACGTGATCACCCCGTCATCGAGGGCGGCGGTCAGTTGCTCATTGACATTCTGACGGACCACCCCGGCCTCGTCCGGGGTCAATCCCATGGTCTCCACCGCCTGCTGGAGTACCTGGTTGACCGTATCGATCATGGCCTGGGGATCGGGCGGGTTGGCCTGCCCCGTCTGCTCCAGCTCGGAAAAAACGTTCAGGATCGCATCGGACAGGTTCCCCCCGAGGCTGTCGATCAACCCCTCTTCCGGAGCGATCTCCCCCAGTGCCGCGTTGAGCCCCTCGCCATATTTATCGACAAAGGCCGACCAGTCCACATCCTGGCCGGTCTCCAGCGCGACAAACAGCTCCGTGACCCCTGCCGAGATATTCGACATGTCAAGGCTCTGAATCTGCTCAAAGGATGCCTGAATGGACTCCAGATCAAACCCGCCATCCAGAAACCCGCTGGTGATCGAATCCATGAACGGCCCGATCATCCGGCTCTGGATGGTCTCGGACACCTGCCCGATGGCAAAGTTGGTAATCGAGGTCTGGAGGGCATCCTGTATCCGGCCGTTGATCTGTTCCCCCAGGGCGGTATAGTCCACCGTCTCCCCGGCGGCTACCTGGTCCACCGCCGCCTGGATCGCCGACGAAAACAGCCCGGCCACGGAATCCGAATTGATCTCGGGGAAAATCACCGCGTTCATCTGCTCGACCATGGCCTGACGGCGCATCCCCTCCAACTGAGCCAGCTCGCCGGCGGTGGCGCCCAGGTCCCGCAGCTCCGCCCGAAGCTCCCCAAACCGGCCGTTGACTTCCCGAGCGACAGCCTCGAACGGGCTGAGCCGCTCGGTCAACCCCGCCATGGCCGCCGCCGATTCCAGTATCTCCCGCCGCTGAGCCGCCATCTGGATGGCAACCTCGTCAAGAGCCGCCGCCCGGAGCGCTTCCAGCTCGGCGAGCTCCTCGGACGACCCGCCGAGATTCTCGTACTCGGTCATCAGCTCATCAAAGAAGGTGTTGACGTAGGACAGGGCCTCGTCAAATTGAGACGTGTTGGCCTCCATTTCAAACCCGGCCATCTGGCGGGCCGAGTCCATGAGCTTATCCCGCTGTTCCTGGAAAGCGGCCATCTGAGTTTCAAGGGCCTCATTCCGGAACGCTTCCAGGGCGGCGAGCTCCTCGGCGCTGGCACCGTTCGCCTTCAACTGATTGGCCAGGTCGTCAAAGGCGCCGTTGACCTCGCCGATCGCCTTGTCGTACTTGCTGATCTCTTCTTCGTGCCCGGCCATGGCCTCGGCCCTGGCCATCAGCTTGGCCCGCTCTTCCTCGAATGCCGCCGTCACCTGCTTGACGGCAACCTGCCTCTGTAACTCGAACTGAGCCAACTGCACCTCGGACGCCCCCAGCTCCCGGGCCGCCGCCGCCGCCTGGTCAAAACGGGCATTGACCTCGGCCACCGCCGCGTCCATGGCGCTCATCGGTTCCGCGACCGATTCGCCTGCCATGCCGGTGTCTTCCAATACCGACTGAGCCTCTTTCATGCCCTCCTGAAAGACACCGATGGCATGGATAAACTCTCCGAGATTGTTGTCATGGTAATGGGCGTCGAGACCTTCGTCGTACTTCACCTCATCTTTGACGCCGCCTTCCAGGACCTTGGCCAGATCACCGAACCCGAACTTCTCGATGGTCGCCTGGTCGAACTGGCCCAGGACATCCTGAGCCACCTGCTCGATGGCCGGCGCCGCCGCCAGCATCATCTCCCCCCGCATGGCCATGGAAGTCGCCTTGACATCCCGCTCGTAATGATCGTCCTGGCGGATCACGTATCCACCCTGGGCCGTATCGCCGAGGGTGACATCCACCTCGCCCAAGCCCGTCCGGATCGATTCCGACAGATCATCCGGCACCTGGCTCAGGTAATGCTCCATTTCGGCATGGACATTCTCTTTAACGCCGCCGGTCAGGTCCTTGGCCACATTGGCGACCTCGCCGTCGCCGTAGGAAGCGATGCCCTCACCGCCCCCCCAGAAGTCGGTGGACTGGGTTCCCACGTACCCTTTCTGGGTGTCCTGACCCCCCATCCCCAACGCGGACCCGATCCCGCCAATGAGCGCCCCGGCGGCCCCCCCGATGAGGGTCCCGACCCCCGGAATGATCGATCCTATGGTCGCGCCGATTCCGGCACCGGCACCGATCCCGCTCCCGATCTGAGCGCCCTCGTCACCGAACATCCCGCCGAGCCACTCGCCCGCCGTGGACAAAATCCCGCCGTACTTGGTGAAGCTCCCGACGGTATCCAGGACCCCCAGGACATCGTTGTCGTATTGGTTTTCAAGCGGATTTCCACCGCTTAACAGGGTCGTCCCGACCTTGAGCGCACCCGACGCCACCCCGCCATACGCGCCGCCGGCACCGCCCAACAGCCCACCGCCACCGCCGCCACCACCGATCATATCACCGACGGATGATAAGATGCCGCCCTCACCACCGCCTCCGATCAGGTCGCCGACGGAAGATAAAATCCCACCTTCTCCACCGCCCCCGATCAGGTTCCCGACCGTCGAAAGAATCCCGCCGCCACCGCCGGAATCCCCGCCGCCAAACAACCCGCCGACCCAGTTGCCCACGGTGGACATGATACCGCCACCACCGGAATCCCCGCCGCCGAACAACCCGCCGACCCAATTACCAACGGTGGACATGATCCCGCCGCCACCACCGGAATCCCCGCCGCCGAACAACCCGCCGACCCAGTTGCCGATCGTCCCGAGTATCCCGCCGCCACCGCCACCCCCTCCGGAACCCCCTCCGGAAAAGGCGCCCTTCAGCCATCCGCCGATTTTGGCAAACAGCCCCTGGCCCCGCTGAGCCTGATTGGTGAGGTCGTTCCACATCTGGCCAAAGGCGTTGACCATCTCCCCGGTCATCGACCGCCAGTCATCGACCCCGCCGTTCATCATCTGGGTGAGCTTGTCAAAGAAAGATTCCGTGGACCCGTAGAGCGCTTCGTGCCGATCCTCATCCAGGGCCCGCATCTCCTCATTGGCCCATTGCCGGATGTCCACCTCGCGGACCCCGGCGTCCTTGAGCTTCTTGGCCCGCTCCTCGATCCGCTGGACTTCGAGCTGGTAGAACTCTTCGGACCCGGCGCCGAGGTCCTTGTAAAACCCCTCGTAGGTTTTCCGGCGATCCTCGGCCAGCGCCTCCATCTTTCGTTCAAGCTCTTCATACCGGCCGGCGAATTCTTCATGGATCTGGGTCCGCTGGGCCGTGGTCAGCTCGTCCACCTCGAGGACGCCCTTTAGATGCTCCTCAGCCGCCGCCCGCATCTCATCGAGCTGGGCCTTGTAGGATTCATAGTGCTCCTCGTCGAATTCCTTGAGCTTTTTGACCGAATCGTCATACTCTTTAAGCCGCCTTTCATCCGCCTTTAACGCCGCTTTAACGGTCTTGTCAAAGAGCGCTTCGAGCTTCTTCTGGTGCTCCGCTTCGATCAGGGTCCGCTGCTCCGCCGAGACTTGATGGTCGTCGGACATGGCTTGAAAAACCCGCTCCGCCTCGGCCCGGTGCTGTTCCAGTTGACCGATCTCATACTGATACCAGGCAGCCGACTCCCCCTCCATCGACTGATACATCTGGCGGTAAAGCTGTTCCTGCTGCCGGGCCAGTTGCTCATACTCCTGAGCCGCCTGGCGGGCCGCCGCCGCCGACTGATCCCCGGCCGCCGCCGCCGCGCTCCCGGAGGCCTGGTGAGCCGCCGCCACATTCTTCTGCGCCGACACCACCTGCTCCTGAGCCGCCGCCGCCGCCTGAGCCGCCTTCCCGGCTTCATCCGTGGACGCCTTCCGGGCGGTATGCTCCTGGCGAATCGATTCAATGGTGGCATTATGCGCCGCGATGGCCGCCTGCCGTTCAGCCGCCACCGCCCCGACCGACTCGGCAACCCCCTGCATCCCCCGGGTGGCCGCCTTGATTTTGGCCATGTTGAAATTCAGGTCGATGGCCGCGCCGCCCATCCCCGGAATCTTCTCCATCCCTCGGGCGACGGACTCGATGAACTTGATAAACATGTTGGCCATTGCCTGGATGGCCGAGTTCCATGCGCCGTGGAGGGCCGCGAACGCGGTCTTGCCGGCGAACTTGACCTCAAGCCACCCACGCATCAGCCCATCCATCAATGCCAGGCCGGCAAGCCTGGCAACCTCGAACTGGTCATAAAGGTAGCTGCCGACCTGCCATCCCGCGAATGCCGCCATGAGCACGTTCAAGCTGCCCTTGAGGGTGGTCATCCCCCCGGCGAATGCAATGGCCCGGGCACTCCCCGTGTAAAGCGACATATTGAACGCATTCATCGCGGCAGTCGCGCCGGCAATCACCATTGGAGCGGCCGCGAACCCGGTCAGGATCATCCCGCCGACGCCGATCACCGGCGCCAGCTTCACCCCGGCATCGACGAGGGCCAGGATGGTGTCTTTGTGCTCCCGGAGAAATTCAGTGGTGGATGTGAGCGCGGAATGGAGCTCGTCCCGGTACTTCGCGAAGATGTCCAGGGCGATGGATTCGAGGGTGGACTTGAATTCCTTGAACGCCCCGCCCAGGGTATCCCGCATGGTGGCGGCGAGGGTGGCGGTCTCCCCGTCAGCTCCCCGAATCTGCTTTTCGAGGGCATCCAGGGCGTCAACGTTTTCCATCAGGACCAGCGCCGACTTCGAGGCGATCATCCCGAATTCCTCGTTGACCTTGTTGGCGTCCCACTGCGCATCCCGCGCCGCCCGGAGAATCTCGGTCAGGGACGCCCCTTCCATTCCGAGCGCCTTGGCGGCCTTGGACGATCTCATGAACATCTGCCGGAGATCGGTCCCGGCGTCGGACGCCTTGATGCCGGCATTGGCCATGGTCCCCAGCATGGCCGACGTGGTTTCCACGTCAGCGCCGAACGCCTTGGCCACCGGGGCCACGTACTTGAACGCTTCCCCGAGCTGACGGATATCGGTATTCGTCCGGGTGATGGTCGCCGTCAAGGCATCGTTAAACCGGGTGGTCTCCCCGGCCGCCATCCCGAACGCCGTCATCGAATCGGTGACGATATCCGCCGCCGACGCCAAATCCAGTTGGCCGGCGGTGGCCAGGTCGAGCATCCCCGGCAGGGTGGAGATCGCCTGCTCGGTGTCGTACCCGGCCATCGCCATGAACTTGAGGGCTTCGGCGGACGCACTGGCGCTGTGCTCGGTCCGCTCCCCCATCTTCCGGGCCGCCGCCTCAAGTCGTTCGAGATTGGCCGCCCCCGCGGCGGTGGCGGTGTCCAGCCGCATCACCGCCCCCACCGTCGTCAAGGTCTGCTCGAACTGAGCCCCCGTGCTGACGATATTCCGGAACGCCGTATTCAACGCCCCGAGACTGACCGCCGCCGCCGCCAGGCCGCCGAGGGTCTTCACCACCGATCCGACCACGGCGTTCATGTCCCCGAGGGACTTCCGCCCACGACGGCCGGCATCTTCGGCGGAATCACCAAACCGGCGGATGACCGGGGTCCCCCGGTCATCAACGGTGATTTCAATTTGTAAACGGCGCTCAGCCATTCCGGGGCCTCATCATCGGACAAACAAACGGCGGGTCAAGCCTTTGCCTGACCCGCCGGAGATCAAACCATTCCTCGACCGTCAGGTCGTTGTTGCGGACGGTATAGCCCGCGTCCATCAACCGATAAACGCGGACGAGCTTGAGGGTGTAGGGATTGATGTCCGCCCGGCGGATGTTCGGGCAATTCCGGCAGGTCCAATCGAACCACTTCCCATGGGTCTCCCGACATTTCTCCTCATCATCCGCCTCGCAGACTCTACCCTTCTGGATGGCCTCAAGCTCGGCCTCTAGTTTTTTTCAAACTCCTCGTCCGCTTCCTCGCCAACGGAAACGATCTCTGCCGACTGGTCGAAAATGTAGGCCGCCATGAGCATTACGAGGTCCCGGCCCATCTCGCAGACATAATCCTTCCACTTGGGGTCGTAGAACTTCGACTCCGGATCGGACGAAATCGGCAGGTACCCGTCATCGATCTCATCCTGGAGCTCGTCCTTGTTGGCGTGAAGGCTCGCCGGAACCGCCCAGTCCTCGGGCCGGATTTTCTGAAGGAGCTTCCGGCCGTACTTCAACCGGGCCTCGGGCGTCTTGTTGACCACCTTGTTCCGGACTCTCTGGAAGGCGCTGTTGGTGTAGCCCGCCCACTCGTCGGTGGTCGGGTCCCGGTACCACAGCGGAATGTCCTTGCCGTCGGAATTGTCCTGAAGGATCACCTTCTTGAAATCATCCATCAATCGTCTTGCCATGTTACCTCCTGGGGGCGCGTTTAAAAATCAGTTGGTTTAGGCCGCGTAAGTCGCGACCTCATTCTTTACAATGGCGATCACGGAGCCATACGTCTCATGCTCCAGAACCGCCAGCTCGATGCTCTCCGCCAGCCGCTTCCCGTCCACGGAAATGGGGGCCGCCTTGAAAGCCACCCGAGGAAAAACGAGATCAACGGTGAAGTTGTGGCCGGTGTCGAACTCGGCCCCCTCGGCCATCACCTTGAGGGCGAACTCGTCGTTGTCGGTCATCCCCTGCTGATACACCATGTCCCGGAACTCCCGATCCACCTTCACGGTCTGGGTCCGGCCGTCCCGAAAAATCCGGCCCGCGTAGTCGCCGGCGGCGGAAAAACAAAACTCCACCTGGAGATTGTTCTGGAAGCTCCACTCGATGGACTTGGCATCGCAGGCCATGGTTCGCCCGCCGGTGAATGCCGAACCGGACCACTGGCCGCCGACGTTGACGGTCACGTCGGATGTCCGCATCGGCGTCTCCTCGATCAGCGCCGGGAACGTCATCCAGGCGTCGGACTCGGCCGGGCGGTAAAGCACCTTGTAGTTTACGGTGTCGCCGGCCCCGCCGGGGTCCTCGATGGTCAATTCGCAGGGGTCCGCGTCGTCGGCGGCGGTCACCACCACCTGGGTCCAGACCCCGGTGGTCAGCTCCACCAGGACCTCGTGGATACTGTCGAGCCGCTCCTCGGCCGTGGACCCCTCAACCGCGTTGGCCAGGGTCAGGGCGGTCACGTTGTCGAGCGCCTCCACGGTCTCGGAAATCACGTTGTCGTTGACCTTTCCGGTCCCCTTGAGGCTCGCGGTGAGCTTCACCCATTCATCCCTGGCGAACGTGGCCGTGATCTGATCCACTGCCATCGAGCTGAACAGGCGCTTGAGGACGGTCTCGCCATATTTCATGGCGAGGGAAAACGTCGGATTGGAGCGAGTGAGGTCCAGGTCCTCGGCGATGGGCGTGATCGTGTGCTTGTACCCGCCGCCCGCCGCTTCCGTGGTGATCGACCCCAGCCCGTAGGCCATGACGAACCCGAAATGATTGGGCTGGGCTTTGTTGAACGTAAGGTTCCCCTGGGCCGTTTGCCCGAGGTCATACACGGTGGACGCTTCCTCGCGGCCGGTCAGCTCGTCAACATTGTCCTCGCGCCGCCGCTCCAGCCCGATCGTGTCGGACACCGCGACCTGGAGCGACATATCCGGGTCCTGAGCGACGTTGACGGCAGTCTCCGCCGTGTTGGCGGATACGGCCAGGGCGTTGTTCTGTGCTCTGAAAGATCTCATGTTTTACTCCTCTTCGTTGTCGTCAGGGACATCATCCGGGAACCCGGTCCATGTTCGGGGCGGGTCCACATCCTGCCCGTAATGCGTGATGGCGTCGTTGACCGGGCCATCAATGGTAAACCGGGTCAGCATTTCGGGCGGAATCTGGTCCTCGGAATAGGCCACGCCTTTTCTGTATCCTCTCCCCTTGAACGGCCCCTCGACCATTCGAAATGCCGGCCCGGTCAATCTATAATATCGTTTCATTATCGCCTCCATGGGAGGCCCCCGGATAGGCGGGCGCCCCCGCTGTTGATCATTGCTCTTTGGTAACAGTGTCAGCTTTTCAGGGCACCACCGGCGCAACCACGTGGGGCTGGACGACCGTGGGCACAATGGGGGTCACGGGCGCCTCGGTGGTGGTAGTCGTGGTGGTTTCCGTTGGGTTATATGATCCGGAGGTCTCGTCGCCGATCCGCCCGATCTCGCCGTTGCCGCTCTGGTCACCGTAGCTCGTCGTGGTTGTCTCAGGGTTATGGCTCCCGACGGTATCGGAGCCGATCCGCCCGATCTCGCCGTTGCCGCTCTGATCCCCGTAGGCGGTGGAGTTGGTCTCCTCGCTGGATGCGGATTCAGAGTTGTAGCTTCCGGATATGACCGTTGACTGGCCGCCTTCCAGGTTGCCGTACATCTCGGCCATGGACTGATCGCGGGCCGTCTGGTGAGCGTATTGGGCTTCCTGGACCTGGCGCTGCTGGTATGTCGCCCAGCCCGCCCCGGCGAACGGAACCGCCGTCCGCAACGTCGCCCCCACCTCGCTGATCGCCTGCATCGTAACCCGCTCGCCGAACGTCGGCTGATTCTCGAACTGCCGGAACGGCGGGATATCGATCTCTCGGTTGACCACCACCGTGGTCCCCTTGATCACCGTCCCATCAGGGAGCACCGTATCCGGCGTCCGGATATTGATCACCGGGGTCTGGGCGATAGTCGCCACCGTCTCGGCGTATTCCTGCTGCCGCTCGTAGAATCGGTCCTGGCGGGCCGTTTGCTCGGATTCGTAGGCCCGGTCCCGTTCGAGCTTCGCCCGTGGCGTTATCAGGGAGCAGCCCGAGCATAACAGCGCCATGCCAATCACGACGGCGAACCTGATCATTTTCCGGTCCATATTGTGCCCTCTGGCTTCGTCGGGTCATCATCGACATGAATGCCCCAGGGATAAATCCCCATCCGGGTGAACCCGGCCGCGAGCAGCCCCGAGACGACCCGAAACCGGAGCTTGCCATACGTTGCCGAGATGTCCACGGCGTGGCCGGACAGATGCGCCGAATCCGGCTCCCCCCTGACATCCGGGTGGGCATTCCATGCCGGGCATCGGAACGCCGAATTCAGCACAAACGGCACCCCGGCGTGCCACCTGGCGATTGTCAATCGCTCCAGGAAGGGCGCGTCCATATCGGCGTACCCGCCGCCGCAACCGCAGCGGCAGCGGAATTCATACGGGCGGAAATAGTCGAATCTCATAGCGAATACCCCCCAATCATCACGCCTCCGGAGGGGCCGGGGT
>CAZWGY010000048.1:0-15990 GCA_964633575.1 uncultured Desulfobacteraceae bacterium | reverse complement strand
ATCCAGGAACCATTTAATTTGGGACAAGTCGGGTCAAATAATTTGGGGCTTAGCAGGAAGGGGGCCTGGCTATATGACCGGACTGCCGTTGGCGGCGGTCCGGTCGTATTTGTAGAGGCGGACGGCGCCCTGATCGATGGCCCGGACGCAGGCGGTGCAGCACTTTTCGGGGCTGGCCTTGGCTTTTTTCTTGAGCCGGGCCATGAGGGTGCTGATCTCTTCGGTGGAATAGATCCGAGTTCGGTCAGGGGGCAGCTCGAGGATCACGGCGGAGACGGTCATCAACGGAAATTTCCGGATCTCGCCGCTTCGCGACTTCCCTCGAATGTAGCCGCGCTCGATGGTTTCCGAGTCGTAGAAGCTTTCCACGTCGGTCCGGAACTGATCGGACAGACCGCAAACCTCTTTCTGGATTTGCTCGGATGTAATATCCTCGGCGCCCATGAAGAAGTCGTCGCCGCCGATGTGGCCGGCAAACCGGTTGTTGTACTCGGACCAGGCCTTGAGCATTTCGGCGAACCGGAGGATGACCCGGTCTCCGCTCCGGAACCCGTAGCGGTCGTTATAGGGCTTGAAATTATCGAAGTCGAAGTAAACCAGGGAAAAGCAACGGTCCCGGTTGCTCAGGGCTCGGGAGACGTATTCGTGGATGAGGGTGTTGCCGGGCAGCCGGGTGAGGGGATTTTGATCCCGGGCCAGGGCGATGTTCTTTTCGTTTAAGACCTTCAGGAGGGCCCGGGCGCTTAAAAACCCCTTGTAGCGCATGTGCTCCACGATGATGATCCCCTCGATGGTCTCGTTCTGGGAATAGATCTCGAGGATTTTTTCGGCCGGGGTGTGGATGTCGGCGATGGGGAACCGGGTGATGAACTTGTCCACGCGCTTGCCGAAGGCCGGGTTCTGGAGCAGGTCGGTACCGAATGGGTTGTAGGCGTACTCCTTGAAGCTCTTTTCACTGATAACGCCGAGGGGCTCGCCGTTGGCGTTGATCACCGGGAAGAAGCCGATGCCGTCCTTCCGGCTGAACCGCTTGAAGACCTCGAAGACGTCGCAGTCGCTGCCCACCGGCTCGAGGTACTCGATCTCCATGTCGATGAGCCGTCGGTCCTCGTTGCTGTGGTTCCGCCGGTCCTGGACGCTCAGGGTTTCGATGGTATCGTACCGGCCGTGGAGAGCGTCGATGCTCAACTGGGGGGCGCAGACGAAGTATCCCTGGATAAGATCGCAGCCGATGTCCCGGCAACTGTAATACTCCTGCCGGGTCTCCACCCCTTCGGCGATGACCACGGAGCCCATGAGATGGGCGATGTTGACGATGCTGTGGACGAAGACCCGCTTGTTGGGGTCCCGGGCGATGTCCCGGATGAAAAACCGGTCGATTTTGATGAAGTCGGGCTTGGTGTAATAGAGGAGCTTGAGGCCGGAGAAGCCGGTGCCGCAGTCATCGACCGCGATCTTGAACCCCTGGGCCCGGTAGGCGTCAAGGGCGAGGACCGCCTCGTTGGCATCGGGCAGCTCGTGTTTTTCGGAGATCTCGAAGCAGAGCGATTCCTGGGGGAGGTCGAACCGGGCGAGGATATCGAGGGTAGCGCCGGGCCGATAGTGGCGGGAGTCGAGGACCCGGTTGTCGAGATTGAAGAAGAGCTTGGCCTGGTGGGTCCAGCCGAGTCGGGAGAACTTCTCGATGGCCTTTTTCCGGAGCAGAAGATCGACGAAGTGGAGCATTCCGTCGCCGTGGGCGGCTTCGAAGACTTCGCTGATGGTGTCGAATCCGCCGTCGGCGATGTTCCGGAGGAGGGCCTCGACGCCGTAGCAGAGCCCGGTATGGATATTGACGATGGGCTGGAGGGCGTAGTCAAGCCGGCTGATCCGGCTTTCCCAGTCGTCTTTGATATTGCGTTGCCCGCCGAAGGTAAACCGGTTCATCGTCGCCCCCAGGCCGGCCGGCGAATGGGGCTCAGGGCCGTGGCCTATTGAGTCTCCGTCCATTCAACGACCTTTTTTCGGATGTTGTCCCGGATCTCCCGGAGAGCGGCCAGGCGGGATTCGCGGGGGCCGCCCAAGGTTTCCGGATCCGGAAAGGGCCAGTGGTGTCGCTGGGTGATGCCGGGAAAGATGGGGCACTTGGCCTCACTGGCGTCATCACAGACGGTGATAACCACGTCATAAAGCCGGCCGTTCCGGAAAAAGCTGAAGACGGAGTCCGAAGTCTGGCGGGAGAGGTCGATGCCGACCTCGTTCATCACCTCGATCACCAATGGGTTGATGGGCCGGGGGTCGAGCCCGGCGCTTTCGATCTCGAACCGGTCTCCGGCAACCTCCCGGAGAAAGGCTTCGGCCATCTGACTTCGGCCCGAATTGTGGCCGCAAATAAAGAGCACTCGAGTTTTCCGGGTGTCGGTATGGGTCATTATGGAGCTCCATTCAGGTAAGGATCAATACTCGCTGTGGCGGACGATTTCGCCCTCGATCATGTAAATCACCTCTTCGGCGATGTTGGTGGTGTGGTCGCCGATCCGCTCCAGGTGGCGGGAGATGAGGTACATGTTGACGAGGTAGCTCACGCAGTCCGGATGGTCCTTGATGGCCGCCTTGACCCGCCGGTAAGCCTCCGTGTGGATTTCGTCAACATCGTCGTCCTGGATGACGATCTTGAATGCCATATCGGTGTCCATATTGATCAGCGAATCGAGGCTCCCCTTGAGCATGACGGCGACCTTTTCCACCATCGGCGTGTAGTCGAGAGTGAAATCGATGTTAGCCGAATGCTTGGCCATGGTCAGAACCCGCTGGGCGACGTTGACGGCCTCATCGGCGATCCGTTCCAGATCATTGTTGATCTTGATGACGGCGATGAGAAACCGGAGGTCCACGGCCACCGGCTGGTGGAGGGCCAGGATCTTGAGGCATTCCTCTTCGATCTCGACTTCCTGGTCGTCGATCTCGACGTCCTCCTTGATGAGGCGATTGGCGTCGTAGACGTCCCGGCTTTCGATGATCCCGCCGACCTTGTGAACCCGCTCCTCGACTATCGCGCCCAGGGACAGAATGCGCTTTTTGATGTTGTCCAGCTCCCGCTGTAGATGTTTGGGCATTATGCCCCTCTCCCTTTCTAGCCGAACCGGCCGGTGATGTAGTCCTCGGTCTGCTTGAGCTTGGGCCGCGTGAAGAGGGCGTCGGTTTCGCCCACCTCGATAAGCTTGCCGATGTAGAAGAACGCCGTGATATCGGAGACCCGGGCGGCCTGCTGCATGCTGTGGGTGACGATGATGATGGTGTACTCTTTTTTCAGCTCGTGGATCAGCTCCTCGATCTTCTGGGTGGCGAGGGGGTCGAGGGCCGAGGCGGGCTCGTCCATGAGGACCACCTCCGGCTCCACGGCCAGGGCGCGGGCGATGCAGAGGCGCTGCTGCTGGCCGCCGGAGAGCCCCAGGGCCGATTCCTGAAGACGGTCTTTGACTTCATCCCAGAGGGCCGCCCGATGCAGGCTTTCCACCACCCGCTCCTCGATGGCCTTCTTATCCCGGATGCCGTTGACCCGGAGCCCGTAGGCCACGTTGTCGAAAACCGACTTGGGGAATGGATTGGGCTTCTGGAAGACCATCCCCACCCGCCGGCGGAGCATCACCACGTCGAGGGAAGGGTCGTAGATGTCCTCGTCTTCCAAAAGGATCCGGCCGGTCACCCGGCTGATCGAGATCAAGTCGTTCATCCGGTTGAGGCAGCGCAGGTAAGTGCTCTTGCCGCAGCCCGACGGGCCGATAAGGGCGGTCACCTGCTTTTTCTTGAAGTCGAGGTTCACGTCGTGAAGAGCCTGAAAATCCCCGTAGTAGAAATTCAGGTGCTTCGTCCGCATCTTGTAATCATTGCCATTGTCGCTCATGTCGTGCTTCCCTTTCGAGGGGGATGTTTATTTCAGTTTTCTACGCAGTCGGGACCGCCATAAGATCGCCACCAGGTTCATTCCGAGAACCAGGGCGATGAGGACCAGGGCGGTGCCGTACTGAAGGTGCCGGGTGGCCTCGATCTCGGTCCCGGCGGTGGCCAGGACGTAAACGTGATAGGGCAGGGCCATGATTTCGTCAAAAATCGAGGTGGGCAGGCTCGGCGTTGAGAAGACGGCGGCCGTGAACATGATCGGGGCCGTCTCTCCGGCGGCCCGGCTGAGCCCCAGGATGGCGCCGGTGAGTATCCCCGGCAGGGCGGCCGGGAGAACCACCCGATAGGTGGTCTGCCACTTGGTGGCACCCAGGCCCAGGGAAGCCTCCCGGAAGGTGTCGGGGACCGCCTTTAATGCTTCCTCGGTGGAGCCGATGATCACCGGCAGGCTCATGGCGGCCAGGGTCAGGGCGCCCGCCGCGATGCTCACGCCCATCTTCAGGTAGATGACGAAAAACGCGAGCCCGAAGAGCCCGAAAACCACCGACGGGACTCCGGCGAGATTGTTGATGCCCAGGCGGATGAGCCGGAGGACTTTGCCGGGCCGGGCGTACTCGTTCAAGTAAATGGCGGACGCCACCCCGATGGGCATGGCAATGAGAATGGCTCCGACGCCCAGACAGATTGTCCCCACAATACAGGGAAGGATTCCGCCCTGGGTCATCGACTCCCTGGGCGGCTGGGTGAGGAACTCCCAGGTGATGGCGCCGATTCCGTTTTTGACCATGAAAAAGACGATGATGAACAGCGCGATCCCGTTGATGGCCGCGGCGACCCGGAAGATGTTGAAAATAATCGCCTGCTGGGCCTTCCGCCGGCCCTGGAGCTGTTTAGCCCGCTCCTGGATTCCCAGCCGCGCGGTGGCCCGGACGGCCTTCGATGGTCTCTTGCCGTCGTCCTCGGAGCCCTCGGCATCCGCGCCATCCTTGTATTGGTCCCGTGTGATATCCATGTTCGAGCTCCTCATTTACAGGGATGCCTCGCCGACCTGGCGGTATCGGTGGGAGATGAAGTCGGCAATGATGTTGAAGCCCAGGGTAAAAATGAACAAGACGATTCCGGTGGCGAACAGGGCGTAATAGTGATCACCCCGGAACGGCGCCTCGGCCATCTCCGCCGCGATGCTGGCGGGCATGGGCCGGACCGGATCGAAAATCGAGCCGGGGATCATGGCCGCTCCTCCGGCCACCATCAGGACGACCATGGTCTCGCCGATGGCCCGGGACATCCCGAGGATGATGGAAGTGCTGATCCCGGAGATCGAGGCCGGAAGGACCACCCGGATGATGGTTTCCCACTGGGTCGCCCCCAGGGCCAGGGAGCCCTCGCGGAGGGCGTCGGGCACCGAGTAGATCGAGTCCTCCGAGATGCTGCAAATGGTGGGGATGGACATGAAGGCCAGCATCAGCGCCGAATTGAAAAGGTTCAGGCCGGTCGGCATGTCAAAGACGGCCTGAAGAAAGGGGGCCACTACCACCATCCCGAAAAACCCGATGACCACCGACGGCAGGGCGGCCAGGAGTTCCACCACCGGCTTGACGATCTCGGCTACCCGGCGAGACGCCAGCTCCGCTAAGTAAATGGCGGTCATCACCCCCAGGGGAATGGCGATGGCGGAGGCCAGCAGGGTCACCGACAGAGAGGCGATGATCAACGGGTAGATCCCGAAATCAGGTGGGTCGGATGTGGGATACCAGTAATGGCCAAAGAGAAAATCCTTGACCGAGGTGACCTTGAAGATGGGCAGCCCTTCCATGAACAAAAAAACCATGATCATGGTCAGGATGGCAATGGAAGCCGTGGCCACGCAGAAGAAGAGGCTCCGCATGGCCTTTTCGGTGGTCTGACGTTGGGACGCTTTCATGGTATGCCTGATTTCTCGGTTTTTGCTTGGTAGTGCCCATCCATAAATGGCGAATTTGCCCGATATCTGGACGGACACTTGGTAAATAGAGCCGAAGGGGGGCGATGGAGCGCCCCCCTCAGGTGTTTCCTGTACGGTGACCGGGGTCGTAAGGCGTTAATAAAGCGGTACGTACCCGGTCATCTCGACGAGCTTCTGGCCCTTGTCCGGCGCGACCAGGTAGTTGATGAAGTCAAGGGTGTCTCCAGTGGGCCATCCCCGGGTGAACATGAACAGGGGGCGGCTGATGGGGTAGGTCCCGTTGAGCGTGGTCTCCTTGGAGCCCTGGATGTTGTTGACGGACAACGGCTTGACATCGCCGGTCATGTATCCGACGCCGATGTAGCCGATGGCGTTTTCGTTTTTCGACACGGCCTGGACCACGGCGCCGTTGGATGCCTGGAGCAGCGCGCCCGGATAAACTCGATCACCTTCCAGGACCTTCTTCTCCCAGACCTCATAAGTGCCCGAGGAGGTGTCGCGGGAAATCACCACGATCTTTTTGTCCGGCCCGCCGAGCTCGCTCCAGTTGTTCACCTCACCCTTGTAGAGGGCCTTGAGCTGGTCCAGGGTCAGGTTCTCCAGATTATTAGAAGGATGAACCACCGGGACGATGCAGTCATAGGCGACCCGGAAGGGGACCGGATAGGAGCCTTTCTCCATGGCCAGCTTCACCTCCTTGTCCTTGATGAAGCGGGAAGCGTTGCCGATGTCCGTGGTTCCGTCGATGATGGCCTTGACACCGTTGCCGGATCCGCCGCCGGAAATGGAGATCTTCACCTCCGGGTTCTCCTTCATATAAGCCTCGGAGACCTTCTGGGCGATGGGGAGCACCGTGGTGGATCCCTTGATGACCAGGTTGCCGGCCCACGCAGAGGTGGCCGAGAATGCGAAAATCGCCGCCGTTGCCAGAATCAAAATCCGTTTCGTTCTCATACTCGCTTTGTCCTCCTTAAAAATTGAAAGTAGGTGATAAAAAAAACCTTGACCGAACGCCAGGATTTATAGACCCCCTTTGTTAGCGCCCTATTAGCGGTTGGTGAAGATTTGGTTAAATCATCACCGCCGGAGCGGCCGGGCGGGAGCCCAAACCCGCCGCTCGACCTAAACTGAACGAGGGTATTCGGAGTCTGTTAGGATCGTGTTAGGATTGGATGAGTTTTCGGTGAGCGGGTGAGGGGGGATGGTGGCCTTGATCATCATTTCGGCCACACGGCGTCCGGACCTAACCCCCCCCTAGCCCCCCTTCCCTAAAGGGAAGGGGGGAATGATCATGCCATGATTTCAGGGATATCCGGCAATTGATATCACCCCCTCTCCTTTAGGGGAGGGGGCCGGGGGGGAGGGGTTTGATGAGCCGGGTGAAACGAATGGCCCACAGGATGATCATAGCCGGAATGGTTAATCTCCGTCCAGGATCTCGCGGACCTTTCCGGCCAGCGCGGTCATTGTGTAGGGCTTCTGGATGAACCCGTTGCAGCCGCGTTCGAGGATCGCCTCGGCCTGGCCGTTGATGCTGTATCCGCTGGCCAAAAGAACCTTGACTTCCGGGCGGATCTCCCGAAGGCGGTCAAAGGTCGGCCCGCCGCATAAGTCCGGCATGATCATGTCCAGGATCACGAGGTCGAACCGGTCGGGGTCGGCCGCGAATGTTTCAATCGCCTCCAGCCCGCCGGAGGCGGTGACGACGCGGTAGCCGAGCCGGTCGAGGATCTTTTCGGTGATGTCCAGGACAAAGGCTTCGTCATCCACCAGGAGCACCGTCTCCGTGCCCCGGACGGGTTCTCCTTGAGGGGGTTTCGGGTCGTCTTCGGGGACCGAATCCACGGCCGGGAGATAGACGTTGAAGGTGGCGCCCCGGCCGACCTCGCTGTAAACCGTGATGGCGCCCCGGTGGTTTTTGATGATCCCGTAAGCCGACGCGAGTCCGAGGCCGGAGCCCCGTCCCATCTTTCGGGTGGTGAAAAAGGGCTCGAAGATCCGCCGCCTTGTGGTTTCGTCCATGCCGACGCCGGTGTCGGTGACCGAGAGCTTGACGTATTGCCCCGGGCGGATCTTGTGACCTTCGACATAGGGGGCGTCCAGCGCCACGTTTTCGGTGTCCAGGATGAGATCCCCGCCGTCCGGCATGGCGTGACCGGCGTTGACGAGGAGGTTCAGGATCACCTGGTCGATCTGGTGGCGATCGACGGAGACGGTCCGGAGATCCTCGGCGAGCCGGGTCTGGATGCGCAGTTGTTTCCGGGTCCGGCCGAACATCCCGGCGGCATCCCGAACCAGCCGGTTGAGGTCCGTGGGGGACACCTCGTACTTCCCGCCCCGGGCAAACCCGAGCATCTGCCGGGTCAGCTCCGTGGCCCGTCGGATCTGGTTCTGGATGGACTCGAGGCCCGACCGCCATTCGGACCCCGGCCCGGCATCGATCTCCATCAGCGATATCCGCCCGGCGATTCCCATCAGGATGTTGTTGAAGTCATGAGCGATCCCTCCGGCGAGGGTCCCGATGGCCTCCATCTTCTCAGCCTGTTGAAGTTCCGCCTCCATCCGCTTCCGGTCAGTCACGTCCAGATTGACACCGATCAGCCGGACCAGGGTCCCGTCGTCGTCGAACACCCCGCCGGCTGTGGCATGGATCGTCCGGACATCGCCGTCCGGCCGGATGACCCGAAACTCGATGCTTCGCGTCCGCCCCTCGGCGGCGACGTTTTGGATGGAGGCCAGCATCCGGTCCCGGTCATCGGGATGGAGCCGGGCGGACCATTGCTCGAAGCTCACCGCTCCGCCGGGCGGAAGCCCCCAGATTTCGTACATCCGCCGGTCCCAGGTGGAGCGGTAGGTTTCCAGCTCGAGCTCCCAGATCCCCATGGCGGCGACCCGGGCGGCCAGCGTCAGCCGCTGGCGGGAACGCTCGAGGTCCATTTCGGCCCGCTTCCGCTCGGTGACATCCAGGCTGAACCCGTCGTAGTAGTCGATTTCGCCGTCGGAGGTCCGAACGCACTGGACGAAGATGGCCATCCAGATATCGGCCCCGTCGAGCCTCCGGAGGTGGATCTCGTAACCGGTGATCCGGCCGGACTCGGCGAGCATCCGCTTGACCGTCTCCCGCTGGTTCGGGTCGATATAGAGGTCGGCGATGTTGTCCACCCGCTCGACCATCTCATCGGGGCCAGAGAAGCCGAGCATGGCGGCAAAGGTTGGGTTGACCATCCGATACCGGCCG
Source organism: uncultured Desulfobacteraceae bacterium (assembly GCA_964633575.1). GTDB lineage: Bacteria > Desulfobacterota > Desulfobacteria > Desulfobacterales > JAABSP01 > CAYNGG01. The sequence continues at coordinate 6,928 of CAZWGY010000048.1, read as the reverse complement.
CCGGGGGTGGACTGGAAGATTCCCACCGGGGCGCTCATGAACAGGGTCCGGTATTTCCGCTCGCTCTCCCGGAGGGCTTCTTCCGCCCGCTTCCGCTGATCGATGTCCCCGATCACCGTGATTCGGGCGGGTCGCCCCATGAACAGGGTCATCCGGCCCCGGATTTCGACGTAAAACGCGGTCCCGTCCCGTTTGACGGCCAGGGCCTCGTAGGGGGCCTCGTAGCCGGAGAGCATGTTGTGTTGGACCGTTTCCTGAAATCCGGGGGCGATGAGGTCGGTGCCGAACCGGCCGATGAGGTCCTCGTACCGGTATCCGAACATCTCACATGCCGTCCGGTTGGCCTCCACGCAATAGCCGTTTTCGGTGACGAAGACCGCTTCCCGGGTGGCTTCGGAAAGCGCCCGGTATCGGGCTTCCTTTTCCTGGTATTGCCGCCGGGCCCGGTTCAAGGCGGTGACGTCCATTACCGAGACCAGGACGCGGCCGTAGGTCTCCTCGAAACCCGGTGCCACGGACCACCGGAGCTGAACCTCGAGGATCTCCCCGTCAAGGGTCTTGTGGACCTTTTCGGTAAAAAGCGATCTCTGGCCTTCGGCAATGACGGCCAGCCCCTCGGCGAAATCCGGGTAGGATTCCTCGCTGAAGACGGTGGCGATGCCGTTGAAAAAAACGGCCTTTGTCCGGGCATGGTAGAGCTTGAGGGTTGCCGCGTTGACATCCACCACCCGAACGAGGGCGGCGATCTCCCGGACGAGATCCGGATGGGCCGCGAAGTGGGCCTTGAAATCGGTGACGCCTTCCGCCCTGATGGCGTCGATCCGCTTTTTGACCTCCGAGAAATCCTGTTCCCACAACGAGACGGGGGAAGCCTCGAAGACCTGCCGGTACCGCCGCTCGCTTTCAGCCAGAGCTTGCGCCGCTTCGACCTGCTCGGTTTGATCGTGTCCGAAAACGGCGGCTCCATGGACTTCACCCGCCGCGTCGAGCAGCGGGGTATAGAACATCTCCCGATAGCTTGGGCGGGGGACGGTGAACCATTCGCCGTAGCTGACCGACTTTCCGGAAAAGCACTCGTCGAGCCGGGGCCGGACCTTTTCCATGAAATCGGCCTCGCCGAGCAGCTCGGCCACCGGCCGCCCCTCGATCTCCGACCGGGGCTTCTGGTAAATCCGGAGATAGGCGTCATTGACCATCGCATAGCGATACTTTCGATCCACCAGGGAGATCGGGTGGGGCAGGGCATCGAGTAACGCCCGGCACCGGTCTTTTTCGCGCTTGTCGGCCGCCCGGTCGCGTAACCGGCTCACCCCGATCTCCACCGCCTCGGCCAGTTCCCTGAAAAGCCGGCACTCGTCCGGGTCGGCGTCTCTTCCAGGGGGCAGGGTGGCGTGGATGAAACCGATCCGGCCCCGGTCATCAGATAGCCGGGCCACCAGCCGGGTCTCGGTGAGTTCGCCCGACGATCCGGGGCAGTCGTCGCATTTCGACCCCGCCGGAATGACGGTGATCCCGCCGGTGAGGTCGGCTCGCGCCGCGCAAGGCACGGTCCCCCCCTCGTCGAAATGGGACCGAAGGCGGGCCGCAAGATCCGGGGGAAATCCGCTGGATTCGAAATCGGCGCCGTCATTGGCGGCTCGGTCAAGGGCTATCCACGCCGCCGGGTACGCTCGACCGCCCGTCAGGGCGTCGCGGACCGATGAGGCGGCGGTCGCGAGGTCAGGGGCCTGAGCCAATCCCCGGTGGATCGCGTTCACGGTCTCCATTACCCTGAACAGGCGTTCCGCGTCGATTTCCCCCCACTTGTCCTTCGGCATGACCTCCCCCTTGCCCGTCTTTCCGGAAATGCGTCGTCCTTATCCCCAATAAGCGGGCGGTATCCGGAAACGAGCGGCGCTGTTGATTTTTCAGAGATTCAGGTCACTGTCTATCTTCAGGATGACCATACCACGGCGGGAGAGTTGGGACAAGATGGGGCAGACAGGCGAACGGGGAGCATTGGCGAAGCGTTTGTGGAAAAAAACGGCCCCGAAGCCGTCGGGGCCGTCCGTTCTGATGCTTAAGGGGCGAGGCGGGAGCTGAAGCCGGTTTAACTGACCTCTTCCCGCTTCTCCTCTCCCCCTTCGATCTTCTCCTTCTTCGGAGCTTCGGTTTCCCGGGTGGCGTTTTTGAAATTCCGGATCGCCTTGCCCATTCCGCCGCCGATTTCCGGCAGCTTTCCGGCTCCGAAGATGATCAGGATGATCACCAGGATGATGATCAGCTCTGGCATACCGATTCCAAACATATCAAGCCTCCTATTCGTCGGATGTAAGCCCTTCAAGCTCGTCGGCCATCCATCTGAGCTCACGGGATCTCCGGTATCGGTCCAAGGCACTTCGATAGTCGATCCACCGCCGCCAGATCTCCAGCCAGATGTCGTTGTGCCAGTAACAGTCGGGATCTCCCCGGCCCTGGAGCCGTTCGACGAAATCGACATATTCGGCCGCGCAGGTACCGCAAAAGGAGTAGGGCACCTGACGGATCGGCCGGTCTTCGCTCTCGCCGGCGGAGATCGCCTCTCCGCAACGGTCGCAGGCCCCCGGCCGGCTCTCCTCGATCACCCGGCGATACTCGGCCCGCATAAGGCGGATGCGACGCTGGGATTGGCTTTCGTCGCCGGCTTCGGACCGCCGGCCTTCAAATGAGATAATGTCCGCCATTACTGCTCCCGACCGTAACTCGGTTTGACCATTCTGATTTAGAGCTATAGCACCGGGGCGGGGGGGTGTCAAACAAATCCTTATTCCGGATGGACACGCTTGATCCCGCGGTCGCCCAAAAAAGCCCTTGATCGGCGGGCCCTGAATCGGTATCCTATAAAATTTGGAATGTTCATGGAATTTAACTCGAAAGGATGACATAACCATGACCCAAACCGATTTCCAACCCAATTGCCTGCCGCTATTGATCGGCAGCCTGCCCCTCGGCGATCACGAGGCGGCGGCCAATCTCGTTTTCGAATCCACCCCGGAAATCCCCCTCTGGGTCCAGCTCCCCGTTTACCCCGAAGAGGGGATGATCCGTCAATTCGCTCCCGGGATGCCCGGCCTTTCCATCGATGGCGACAAGGTCCGGGTGGACACCGCCGATCCGGACTTCGAAGCGGCCCTGCTTAAGTTTTACGAGACCTACATGGAGGTCGAGGAGGGCCGGACCCGCCTCGACAACACCCCGTTTGCGCTGACGCCGGAGACGGCCCGAGGGTTTTTCGTCTTCATGGATCACCTCAAGCGGCGGCGGACACCGCCGGTCGCCGTCAAGGGCCAGGTCACCGGCCCCATTACCTTCTGCACGGCGCTAAAGACCGTCGGCGGCCAGGCGATCTTTTACGACGAGCAGCTCCGGGATGCCGCCGTGAAGCTGCTGGCCTTAAAAGCCCGGTGGCAGGTTCAGTCCCTCGCTCAATTCGGCCGCCCGGTCATCATTTTCATTGACGAGCCGGCCCTGGCCGGGTTCGGGTCTTCGGAGCTGATCAGCATCTCCCGGGAGGATGTGGCGGCCTGCCTGTCGGAGGTCATCGGAGCGGTTCACGCCGAAGGGGGCCTGGCCGGAATTCACATTTGCGCCAACGCCGACTGGTCGGTGATCCTGGAGTCGGAGGTCGATATCGTCAACTTCGACGCATACTCCTATTTTGACAAGTTCATCCTCTATGACCATGCTCTTCGCGCCTATCTCGACAGCGGCCGGATAGTCGCCTGGGGGCTCGTTCCCACCCTGTCGCCCGAGGAGATCGACCGGGAGACGGTCGATTCCCTGGTGGCGGCATGGGAGGAGCGGGCCGACGCCGTCACCGCTCTGGACATCGACCCGTCAACCCTGCGCCGCCAGTCCCTGATCACCCCGGCTTGCGGGACCGGCTCCCTGAGCCTGGCCCATGCCGAACGGGTGTTGTCCCTGACCCGGGGCGTGGCCGACCGGATTCGCGCCATTTAAGATGCTGTTGGCAAATGAAGGCAGCAGCCATGGCGCCGTTAAACCTAACCCCCTATCCCCCTTCCCTGAAGGGAAGGGGGGATTATTGTGCCATAATATCAGATAGATAAGGCAATTGATATCACCCCCTCTCCTTTAGGGGAGGGGGCCGGGGGGAGGGGTTAGGCGAGGCTCGAGGAATTGCCCAACAGTATCATCTAAGCGGATAAGGCAATGGACTCATTGCCCCCAACCGCTCTTTAGAGGAGGTATCCCGTATGACCCAGCAGCGCTTCACGGGGGCCGGCCGGTATGTTCTGGACGACGAGCTGGCCTCCATCGTCAATGTCTCCATGGCCCTGGAGATGCCCCTGTTGATGAAGGGGGAGCCGGGCACCGGCAAGACCATGCTGGCTTATGCCATTGCCGAAAGCCTGGAGATGCCGCTGATCGTCTTGAACGTCAAGTCGAGCATGAAGCTGGTGGACGCCCTTTACCAGTACGATACCCTGACCCGACTCAATGACAGCCGGTTCGGCGACTCCCGGCGGGATGTGAGCAATATCAGCGATTACATCAAAATGGGAAAGATCGGCCAGGCATTTACCGCCGACGACCGGACGGTTTTGCTCATCGACGAGATCGACAAGGCCGACACGGACTTTCAAGACGATATGCTCGACGTCCTCGATCAGATGGAATTCGACATCATCGAAATCGATCAGACGATCCGGGCCCGGCACCGCCCGGTGATCATCATCACCTCGAACGCCAAAAAGGACCTCTCGGACCCGTTTCTGGGGCGGTGCAATTTCCATCACATCGCCTTTCCGGACCCCAAGATGATGCGGAAGATCGTCGGGGTCCACTTCCCAACCCTGGACGCCGACCTCCTCGAACACGCGGTGGAGGCGTTTTACCGGCTCCGGGAGCTGGACACGGTGGAAAAGAAGCCGGCTACCCGGGAGCTGATCAACTGGATTCGGGCATTGAACGCCGACCCCGATTTCACGCCGAAAAAGCTGGCCAAGGGGGAGGTGCCTTTTCTGGGGGTTCTGTTTAAAAAGAGCGCGGACCACCAGATGGCGAACCAGTACGTCAACCGGCGCCGGCGTTTCTGACCATGTTCATCGGATTTTTCTATCAGCTTCGGGAGGCGGGAATCCCCGTCACCCCCACATCCTTTCTGACTCTCCAGAAGGCCCTCGGCCGGGGGTTGATTCGGTCGGTGGACGACTTCTACACGGCGGCCCGGTCGATCCTGGTCAAAAGCGAGCGCTACTTCGACCTCTTCGACCGGATTTTCGCTCACCAGTTTGAGGGAGCGGAGCTGCCGGACGCCGACGATCTGGCTCTCGACGACCTGGTCCGTACCCTCCTGTCGGACTGGCTCAAAGATCCCAAAACCCTGGCCCAGGCCCTTGATCTGGACGAGTCGGAGGTGGCCCGGATGAGCCCCGAGGAGCTCATCGAGTACTTCAAGGAGCGCTTGAAGGAGCAGACCGAGCGGCATGACGGGGGGGACCGGTGGATCGGGACCGGGGGGACATCGCCGGTGGGCCACTCCGGCTACCATCCCGGCGGAATGCGGGTGGGGGGCGTCTCCCGGAACAAGTCCGCCGTGAAAGTGGCCATGGACCGGCGGTACAAGGATTATTCATGGGAAGGGCCCCTCACCCAGCCGATGATCGGCGAGGCATTGAAGCGGCTTCGGAACATGCGGCCCACCGGTCCTCGGGACCGGGTGAACATCGACGCCACGATCCGCCAGACTCTGAAGAACGCCGGGGAAATCGAGATTGTCTTCGAACGGAGCCTCAAGGACCGGCTCAAGGTGATTTTGGCCATCGACAACGGCGGCTGGTCCATGGACCCATACATCCCCGTGGTTCAGACCCTGTTCGACTATGCCCGAGCCCAGTTCAAGGAGCTGAAAACCTACTTTTTCCACAACACGGTTTACGACCATCTGTGGGAAGATTCGACCCGGTACAAAAAGCCCCGGCGGGTGGAGGAGATGTCCCGGCTCGACCCCGAGACCCGGCTGATCCTGGTGGGCGACGCCAGCATGGCGCCTTATGAGCTCATGGCGGCCGACGGCTCGATCCACGTGGAGACCCGGTCCACCCGGCCGAGCATCGAACAGCTCCGGTTTCTGGCCCGGACCTTCCCCCACTGCGTCTGGCTCAACCCGGTGCCCCAGAGGATGTGGCGATACACCCATTCCATCAACGTCATCGCGGGGATTTTCCCCATGTTCGAGCTTTCCCTGGACGGCCTGGCCGACGCGGTGGCCCAAATGATGGCGAAATGAGCCATGGGGATTTTAGACGAAGTCAAACGGTGGGCTCGGGCCCGACGGCGGTCGAGCCAACCGGGGGATGACCAGCGGGAGTTCATGGAGGCGGTGGTGGCCGGCGCGGCGGCGGTGGCAGCCGCCAATGGCGTGGTCCAGTCCGAGGAGATGGCCAAGCTGGTGGAGCTTATCCGGTTCAACGCCGAGCTGAGCGTCTTTGATACCGACGAGGTGATGGCGCTCTTCGATCACTACACTTCCGGGTTCGAGATCGACTACCGGATAGGCAAACTGGAAGCATTCAAGGCCATCGCCAAAATCCCCAAGGGCACGGCCGACGCCAAGCTGCTGGCGTATATCGCCTGTGCGGTGGCCGAGTCCGACGGGATTTTCGACGAGCGGGAGCGGGCGGTCGTCGGGGAGATCTGCTGGAAACTCGGCCTCGACCGCCACGAGATCATGATGTCCGAACCGGCCGAGCCGCCGCCCCGTCGGCCCGCTCCGGTCTCCAAGCCGTCCTCGGACCCGTCGGCCATGCCCGACTGGATGCGGGACCCGGACGGGGCCCTCGAGCGGGCGGAGCCGGTCCGGCCCGACCGCTCGCCGAAAGCCGCCCCGCCCCTGCCCGATGATCTCCCCGACTGGATGAAAAAACCGCCGGCCGGACGACCGCCA
>CAZWGY010000047.1:2230-16155 GCA_964633575.1 uncultured Desulfobacteraceae bacterium | reverse complement strand
GGGCTTGAGCTTCATCTCGTTCCGGAGTATAGTGGGGCGGACGAACCCCAGACGGGAGGAACGCATAATGAACGTGACACTTAAACCCGCGGACATCTTTTTGACCCAGGGCACGGGATTCATCAGCCGGGCCATCCGGGTCTTTACCCGATCGGTGGGCGAAAGCCGGACCCGGGTCAACCATGTCGGAGTGCTGGTTACGCCGGGGACTCTCCGGGAGGCGGTGGCCGTCGAGGCTCTATCCAAGGTGGTGCGGCGGAAGCTCTGGGACGGGTACGGCCCGCCATCGGACACCCGGGTGGCCATCTACCGGCCGATGAACCTCACCGAGGCCGAGCTCGACCGGATTGTCAACGCGGCCGAGGGCTATGTGGGGCGGGGTTACGGCTACCTCAAGATCGCGGCCCATCTGGCCGACTGGGCCCTCATGGGGGCCTACGTCTTCCGGCGGCTCGCCAAGATGGACGACTATCCCATCTGTTCCTGGCTGGTGGCCCATTGCTATGCGAAGGTCGATAAGACATTCGGCGTGGCTCCCGGCGCGGCCAGCCCGGATGACATCTGGGATTTCGTCGTCAGTCGTCCGGATATCTACCAGAAGGTCCACCCCTTGGAGCCGCTGGGGGGGTAACCGGCAATCGAGCTCCGGGAACGGGCCCGGCCGTCAGGAATCGCCGGAAGCGAAAGGGAGCAAGACGCTGACGGCCGTGCCCCGGCCGGGGGTGCTGCTCACGGCCACGGTTCCGCCGTGGCATCTGACGATCCCGAGGACCGTTGCCATCCCCAGGCCCCGGCCGATGAATTTGGTGGTGAAAAACGGATCAAAGAGCCGGAGCATTGTCTCCGGGTCCATGCCGCGGCCGGTGTCGGAGACGGTGAGCCAGAGACAGTCGCCTCCGGGCGGTGGCTCCGCCACGAAGTCCGCCGCCTCGACGACCTCTTTGCAGGGTCGAACCGTTGCGCTGAAGCGGACCTCCCCGCCGTCGTCATCCATGGCCTCGACGGCGTTGGTGATCAGGCTCAGGATCGCCTGATGGAGGCTTTGCGGGGCGACCTGGATGGCCGGCAGGGCATCGGGAATGTCAACGCTCAGGGTCACCCCGGCGGGGACCGTCGCCCGGACATCCATGATGAAATCGGCCAGGGCCGTGGTCGGGGAAATCCATTGCGGCCGTTCAGCGGACTGGCCCACGTAGGTGAGCATGAGCCGGCTGATCTCGGCGGCCCGTTGGGCCGCCGTCCGGGCCCGGTCGAGGTGTTCCCGGACCGACGCGGATTCGGGGATGTCGAGTTCGGCCATCTCGAGGTCTCCGAGGACCACGGCCAGGAGGTTGTTAAAGTGGTGGGCCACGGCGCCGGCCATGGTGTTCAGGCTCTGCATCCGCCGAACGCGGGCGGCCTGGCGCTCCAGATCCCGCCGTTCAACCTCGGCCCGTTTCTGGTCGGTCACATCGTAAATGACTCCCTGCACGAAACGCGGTTGCCCTTCGTCGTTACAGACGTTCTGGATCGTCTCCCGAACCCATCGGACCGTTTGGTCCCGCCGAACAAGCCGGTACTCCCGCTCCAATGACCGGCCCGGAGTGCCGAGGACTTCAGCGGAGGTCCGGGCCAGGAGATCCCGGTCGTCGGGAAAGACCAGCTCGTCCCACCGAAGTCCGCCATCCGCGAAGTCGCTCTCCGCGTAACCGGTGATCGCCTCGACCGCTCCATGCAGGAAGATCGGGCGATAGTCGCTGTGGCCCTGGAAGGCGATGCCCGGGAAGTTTTCCACAAAGGAGCGGTACCGGGCCTCGCTTTCCATGAGCGCCGCTTCCATCTGTTTGGCCAGGGTGATGTCGAGGTGGGTGCCGCAGGCGCGAAGGGGATGGCCGTCCGGATCCCGGGCCATGACCCGCCCCCGGTCGAGGACCCAGATGCAGTGGCCGGCGCGGTGGCGGAGCCGGTGCTCCGATTCGTACCGGGCCGTCTCACCGGCTAAGTGGGCGTTGAGGACGGCCATCACCGACTCCCGGTCATCCGGGTGAATGAGGCCCTCCCAGAACCGGACATTGGGTTCCACCATATCCGGGGTGTAGCCCAGCATCGCCACCAGCCGCTCGTCAAAGAACACCTCGCCTGTGGGGACGTCCCAGTCCCAGGTGCCCAGATCGGCGCCGGCCAGGGCCAGGTCCAGCCGCTCCCGGCTCTCCGCCAACGCCTGTTGCATGGCCTGGTCCCGGCTGACGTCGTGCATCAGCCCGAAGGCATACTGGACTCGCCCGTCCTCATCCATGAGGACGTCGGCGCGCTCCCAGAGTGGGAACCGCCGTCCGTCGGCGTGGAAGGCGTCGAGGACCCCTTCCCAGGTTCCCCGGGCCGCCAGGGCCGGAGCGACCGCCGCATTAAGGGTCTCGATGGATTCCGGCGGGTAGTAGTCCCGGTAGTTGAGCCCGACCGCTTCGTCAAAGGGGTGGCCGAAGAGCCGCTCATGGGCCGGGTTGATGTAAACGAGTGCCCCGTCCGGATCGCTCACGGCGATGGCCTCGTTGGAAGTTTCCACGATGGCCTTGAAGAGCCGGAGCTCGGTTTCCAGCCGCTTTTGATCGGTGATGTCCCGGCCGACCCCCTGGACCTCGTAGAGGCGGCCCAGGTCGTCGAAGACCGGGGTGTCCACCCACTGCTGCCGGCGGACCTCCCCATCCCTGGCCAGGACTTCGTGGTCGCTGGTGAGCCGGCCGGGGGCCGCCATCATCCGGTCGATAATGGCCCGGACCCGGGGCCGGGATGGCGCCGGGATGAGGTCGAGCAGGCTCATGCCGATCAGCGACGCCCGGGACCGGCCAAAGAACCGGCGGTAAGCGTCGTTGACAAAGGTGAGGGTCCCGTCTTCCGGCCGGTATCGGCAGACCAGCTCGGTCTGGGTTTCGACGATGGCGCGGTACCGGGCCTCGCTCTCCCGCAATGCCTCGGTCCGACGGGCCACCTCGGCCTCCAGCAGTCGATGATGCTCGGTGGTGGCGAGAAGGTGGGAGACCAGCAGGAGAGTGAGCAGGATGCCGGCCGCGAGGGTGAGCCCGGCCTCGGGAACCATCCGGACCGGCTCCGGGGAAGGTTGGGGCGCGCCGACGCGGATGTGGGTCTGAATCAGCCAAGCCCCGACCCCGGCAATGATAAGCCCGAGACATCCGACCCCGAGGATCGCGATCAGGCGACGGGTCAGGGCGGGATCGCCCGCCGGGCCGTCATCCCCCGCCAGGCACCGGCTTCGGGTCCGGCCGATCCAGACCAGGATCAGGGCCAGTCCGGCACCTTCGGCCATCAGCATTGTATAAGCGGACATCATTTATCTCCCGTGGCCTTACCCACCCGCTTCCCGGGCCAACAGGCCCCGGATCTGAAGGGTCTGGCGGTCCAGGTCCTCGAACAGGGGTCCGACGAGGGCGCGCCGGTCGGACCGGGCGGCATACTCCAGCCGGTCGGCGACCTGATGTCCGGTTTCCGCGCCGATAACTCCAAACAGCCCCTTGACCGAGTGAGCGAGATCGGCCACCACTTTCAGGTTTCCCTCGGCTACGGCGGCCTTGAGCTGGTCGATCAGGTTGGGGACCGACTCTGAAAAGTGGGCGAACATCTCGGCCAGCAATTGTTTGTCGCCGCCCAGCCGGCGCAATGCTTCCCGGCGGTCGAGGGGACTTCGGGCGATCGGGTCGGTCTCCGAGGCCCCCGCTCCGGCCGTCCGTCCGCTCACGTCGTAGGCCGCCTTGTCAAGGACCGCTTCGAGGGCGTAGAAATCGATGGGCTTGGTGAGATAGTCGCTCATCCCGGCCTGCTCGGCCCGGTCCCGGAATTCCTTCAGGGCGTGGCCGGTCAGGGCGATGATGGGGATGTATCGGTTGTTTTCCCCGGCGCCGCCGGATCGAATGATCCGGGTGGTTTCCAGGCCGTCGAGCTCAGGCATCTCGACGTCCATGAGCACGACGTCGAAGTCGAATCCGGTCAGGGCCGTCAGGACCTTCCGGCCATCGGAGACGGATGCGGCGCGATGGCCCATTCGGTCTAAAAACAGTTTGGTAATCCGGATGTTGACCTCGTTGTCGTCGGCGATCAGGACGTCCAGGGGCCGCGTTGCCCGGTCCGGCTGACGGGACGGTTCGGTTTCCGAGGTCGTCAATTGAGCGGGGTCGCCGGGCGCCAGTCGGACGGTGAAGGTGAAGGTGGCGCCTTTACCTTCCTCGCTTTCGACCGATATCCGGCCTCCCATGAGCGTCACGAGGTGCTGGCTGATGGACAGTCCCAGGCCGGTGCCGCCGTACTTCCGGGTGATGGAGCGGTAAGCCTGGCTGAAGCTTTCAAAAATTTTGGAGACGTTCTCAGGGGCGATCCCGATGCCGGTGTCCGCGACGGCGATCCGGATTCGGTGCTCGGCCGGCGGACTTTCCGTCGGGGGCTCGTTGGCGAGGGACGCCGTCAGGGTGACTCCGCCGGTGTCGGTGAACTTGAGGGCGTTGCTCAGGAGATTGAGGATCACCTGACGGAGCCGCACCGGGTCGCCCCGGACGCACCGGGGGAGGTCCGGAGCGATGGCGCGGGTGAGGTCGAGGCCCTTGTGGGCCGCCTGGTGGGACAGGGAGCGGACGGCGCCGTTCAGAAGGTCCGGGAGATCAAAGTCGATGGTTTCCAGCTCGATTTTCCCCGCTTCGATTTTGGACAGGTCGAGGATGTCGTTGATGATGGCCATCAGATGCCGGGCCGACTCCCGGATGGTATCGAGGTTATCGGCGAGGTCCGGCGGGAGGTCAGCCTGGAGGCTCAGCTCGACCATCCCGATAATGCCGTTCATGGGGGTCCGGATCTCGTGGCTCATGCTGGCGAGGAAGTCGCTTTTGGCCTGATTGGCCCTTACGGCCTCGTCCCGGGCGGCCTGGGCGGCCTGAGCGGCTTCCCGGAGCGCCTGTTCGGTCTGCTTGAGGCGAAGGTGAGTCTGGACCCGGGCCAGGAGTTCCTCCTTGCGGAAGGGCTTGGTCACGTAATCGACGGCGCCGAGCCGGAACCCTTGAACCACATCCTCGGCATCAGTCCGGGCCGTGATGAAGATGACCGGGATCGACCGGGTTTCGGGCGACTCCTGGAGGGTCCGCCGGACGGCGAAACCGTCCATGTCGGGCATCATCACGTCCAGAAGGATCAGGTCCGGCGGACGTCGGGCGACGAATCTGAGGGCGTCCCGGCCGTTGGTGGCGACGGCGGTGGTGTAATCGGCCAGGAGGGTGCCGAGGACCTGGAGATTCTTCGGATTGTCGTCAACCAGCAGGATGAGGGAAGATTTGTCGGCGCTCATGGCAGGGGCTTTCGTCGGATGTTGGGTGAATTCGTGCCGGGATCTCCGGCAGCTCGGCCAGGGCCTTCCGGACCCGAGGGACGTCGTAGCGCACGGCATCGTCCGTGAGGCGGCGAGCGTATTCGGCCAGAGGGGGACATTCGTGATCGGCCGCCAGTGCCGCGAGGTCCCGGGCCAGGATTCGGATGTCGTCCATGACCAGGAGTTCGGACAGCTCGGTCCATCGGTCCTGAAAGCGGTTGGTCAGGGCCTCGGCGAGCTTTGCCGGGTTCGGAGCGGCCGGAACCGATCCGCCCCAGTCAATGGGCGCCTCCTCCGGCGACGGGTCGCGGGATGCCGCTTCCGGCAAAAAGTCGGCATCCCGTGCATCCGCGGGGTCGTCGGCGCGGCGGGCGAGCTCCAAAAGATCGTTGAAGAGCCCGAGCAGGGACCGGCTGCTCGACTCGATTCGCTCCAGATCGGCCAGGCGGTCCGGGTCCCCGATCCGCTCCCGAAGGATGGCGGTATAACCCAGAACGGCGGTCAGGGGGGTCCGGATTTCGTGGCCCAGGTTCGCCAGAAAGGCCGCCTTGGCCCGTTGGGCGGCTCCGGCCGCGAACCGGGCATCCCGGAGGTCCGCCGAGAGCTCCTCGACCTGGCGGGTCAGTTCGGCCTCCCGACTACGGTTTGCTCCGAGCCAATAGCCTCCAACGGCCGAAAGGATCATGAGACCCGTCAGCTCGACGGCGACAACGGGCCAGGGGTATCCCCTCTGGAGCCACGCCAGGAGCGTGGCCAGGACCGCGCCGATCAGGATGGCCAGAGCGAGCTGGAGGGGCGTCGCGCACGGTGATGCCGCTCCCTTTCGGTCCCGGCACGGGAGCTGAGCTCGGGCGTCCATGGTGCTCAATCCGTCCAGGGTGAGACGGTGACCGTCCGCTCGGCGGTGAAAGTCCGGTCGGTCCGGCCAGGGGGGTCGGTCAGATACACCCGAACCGTGTACCGGCCGGGCTTCGCCCAGGCGTGGTTCACCTCCCAGCCGATGGCCCCGGTTCCGTCCCCGAAATCCCATCGGCAGCGCCAGCTCCCGGCCGCTTCCGAGGTTCCGGCGCTGAGCCGGGCCGCGTCCCGGGCCCCTCCGGCATGGGGGGACTCCGGCATGACGCGGATCTCGACTTCCGGCGGCGGGTGAATCCGGACGGGGATCTCGTGGGTCCGGGTCATGCAGGCCGGTCCGTCCGGGGCCGTGATCTTCAGGCGGAGCGTGTATTCTCCGGGAGTTTCGTATTGATGGCGGAGGGTTTCGCCCGTGGCCTCATGTCCGTCGCCGGTCTCCCAGGTTCGGGTCAGGGGGATATCCGAAGGGGTGTCGAGCCGGGGTCGGACCGTCACTTCGTCCCCCGCAAAGGCATCCACCCCGGGCGGCAGGACCACCTTCGGGATGGCAAGAGCCGTGACGGTCACCGCCGGGGAGATCTCCCCGGAATGGGACGCCTGGACCTGGTATCTCCCCGGCTCGTCAAAGGTGATGGCGGCCGGGTTCCCGGTGATGGTCGTCCCGTTGCTGACCCGCCAGTCCGCCGAGTCCGCTCCGGGAACCGAAAATTCGGCCGGCTCCCCGACGCAGACCTGGTCCGGGCCGCGGATGGCGGCCGGAACCTTTTTCCGGACAACCACCCGGACCGTTTCCGTGTCGGTGTCGCAGGCCGAGCCGCTGGTGTCCTGGACCGTGAGGCTCACCGGGTACTCGCCCGGAGCCGGGAAGACGTGAGTCGGAGCGGCGGCTGAGTCTTCCGTTCCGTCCCCGAAATCCCACCGGTAATCTCCGATGACGCCGTCCGGGTCCGAGCCGGACAGCCCCGAAAACCGGACCCGGGTGCCGACGGTGGCCTCGAACCGGGCCACCGATTCCGGGGGCTCGCCGGGCCGGTGGACTTCGATGACGGCCGACGGCCGGGCATTGACCCGAACCAGCTCGGTGAAGACCGTGCTGTTGCAGCATTCCTCGGAGTCGCTCGTGATGGTGAGAGAGACCGGATAGGCGCCGGGCTCCGGAAAGCTGTGCTCGACGGTTTCTCCCGATCCCTCGGTTCCGTCGCCGAAGTCCCACCGGTATTCGGTGATCCGCCCGCCTTCGGGGGGCGTGGATGCCCCGGCATCAAAGACCACCGGAATTCCGTCACACGCGGCCAGGGTCGTCTCGAAGGTCGCCACCGGAGCACCCAGGACGGTGATTTCCGCTTCGTCTTCCGATGCGGCCTCGCAGGGGCCGGCACCGGAAACGGTGATCACCAGGCGGGCGGTGTAGGTTCCGGCCTCGGCGTAAACGTGAGTCGGGGTCACCCCGACGCCCGAAGCTCCGTCCCCGAAGTCCCATTCGTAGGTTTTGATCCGCCGCCCTCCGCCGACGGACTCGCCCCCGTCGAAGCTCACCGGCGCATACGCACAGACGGTCCGATCCGGTCCGGCATCGGCGATGGGCGCGTCGATGACATGGAGGAGCGTTTCGGCGGTGCCCGTGTCGCAGGGCAGGCCCGAATCGTCGGTGACGGTGAGCCGGACCCGGTAGTCGCCGCCGTCGCGGTAGGTCCGGACCGGGTTGATGCCTTCCACCAGCTCCCCGTCCCCGAGGTCCCACTGGTACCGGAGCCGCCCGTTTTCCAGGTCTTTGGACCCGGCCGCGTCAAAGAGGACGAGCTGACCGGCGCAGTGGGTCCGGCCGTCCACCGCGATGGCCGCGACCGGCGGGGCGTTGATGGCCACCACGAGCCGTTCCTGGATGACCGAGTTGGACAGCCCCTGGCCGTCGTCCGCGGTGAGGGTCACCGGGTAGAGGCCCGGGCCGGGAAAAACGTGAGTCACGGCCGCTCCGGCGTGGGGCGGGGCATCCGGAAGATCCCCGAAATCCCAGGTGATCTGGATGGGGTCGCCGTCCGGGTCGGACGGATTCCCGGCATCGAATCTCACGGTCTGCCGGCAGGTCTGGATGTCATCGAGGCCGATGGGTGCCGGGGGATGGTTGACGGCCACGATCCGGGCCAGGGTGTCGCTCCCGTTTCGGACCTGGGAATCGTCGGTCACCGTCAGGGAGACGGGGTAGCGGCCGGGGGTGTCAAAGGTCTGCTCGACAACCCGTCCCGTAACCGGGGTTCCGCTGTTATCCGGGTCCCCAATCTCCCACCGGAATCCGGTGATTTCCCCGTCCGGGTCGGTCGATGCCGACCCGTCAAACCGGACGGTCTCACCCGGTGCCACCCGTTTCACCGGCGGGAACCAGGCCGTTGGCGCCGCGTTGACGGTGATTTCGGCGTAGTCGTTGCCCTCGGCGCCGTCGTCGTCAATGACGGTCAGCCGGACGGGATAAACGCCCGGGTCGGAAAAGGCGTGGGTGATCCGGGGGCCGTCGGCGGTTTTTTCCGGCCCGAGACCCCAGCGGTAAGCCTGAATCTCCCCGTCCGGGTCTCCGGAGAATCGAGCGTCGAAGTCGATGGATTCTCCGGGAGCCACCCGGCGGTCCCCTCCGGCATCGGCGGTCGGCGGGTGGTTGACCCGGACCCCGGCCGTGTCCGACCGACGGGCCGAGGCCGTTTCCGAGGCATCGGTGACGGTGAGGGTGACCGTGTAGGAGCCGGGGATCGCGTAAACATGGGAGACGGTCATGCCTTCGGCTTCGGTTCCGTCTCCGAAATCCCAGTGATAACCGATGATGGGGTCGTCAGGGTCGGTTGACCCCGAGGCGTCGAAGTCCACCCGGCTGGCATTGACCACCCGGTCGGGGCCGGCGTCAGGGACCGGCGGATGGTTGACTCGAACCGGGTATTCGGCGGATACCGACCGGTTGGCCGTGGCCGTGTCGTCGGTGACGGTGAGCCGGACCGTGTACGATCCGGGCGCGGCATAGGCGTGTTGGACGGTCTCGCCCGTCAACCCGGTCCCGTCGCCCATCTCCCAGGTGTACGCGGTGATGGTTCCGTCCGGGTCGGCCGAACCGGCCGCGTCAAAGGCGACGGTCTCCCCGGCCGCGACGGTGGCGGGGTAGTCGATGTCCGGAACCGGAGGCGCGTTGACGATGACCGTCGCGGTGGTTTCGGCCGAGCTGTTGGCCAGGCCGGCGTCATCGGTGACCCGGACCCGGACGGTGTAAGTTCCGGGAGTCTCATAAGCGTGGTCCACCCGGGGCTCGCCGGCCGCCGTTCCGTCGCCGAGATCCCAGTCGGTTGAGATGATCCGTCCGTCGGAGTCGAACGAGCCGCTCGCGTCCAGGGAGATCGGAACCCCCGGCGCGACGCTCGCCGGCGCGGTCAGCCGGGGGATGGGCGGGGCGTTGACCGCGATCCAGTGGTCCGCCTCGGCCTCGCTGCACGGGCTCTTTCCGTCGTCGCTCACCAGAAGCCTCACCCGGTAGCGGCCGGGGCGGTCAAACTGGTGAGTCACGGTCGGCCGGGCTGATCGGGTCCCGTCGCCAAGGTCCCAGCGGTACCGGGAAATCCGGCCGTCCGGGTCCGAGGAACCTCGGCCGTCGATGGTCACCGCCTCGCCGGGAACGGCCCGGGCCGGGGCTTCGATCTTCGCGGTCGGAGCGGCGTTGACCCGGACCACCTCCCGGAGCTTCCGGCCGTCCGCCACGAACCCCGACCGGTCCCGAACCGTAAGCGTCACCAGGTGTTCGCCGGGTTCGCCGAAATCATGAACGATCCGGCCGCCGGTCCGGCTCGCCCCGTCGGCGAAGTCCCAGGTAAAGGTGAGCGGGTCGCCGTCGGGGTCGGTCGTCCCGGTGGCGTCCAGAACGACGGAGACGCAGTCGGACAGGGGCAGGACATCGAGGACCGGTTCGGGGAGATGGTTCGCCGGAGCCTGAAAAACCGGAATCTGGATGGGGACGGGCCGGCCGTTTCCGTCGGTAATCTCCACCTGGATATAGTTTGGCAGGCCGCTGTTTCGGAAAACGATGGCGCCGGGACCGCCCCGAAGCTCAGGATCGATGGCCACCTCGGCCGTCCGGGACCGGGCGTTGGGTGAAGGGGGGATGGCGACCGGATCGACAAAAGGAGCCTCGAAGTGGATGGTCGCGGCGGTCTCGGCCGGGTCGGCGTCGAAGTTCTCGACCATCAGGCGGTCGGCGTCCGGAGGGATCGTCAACCGAAGCTGGGTGGCCAGACGCGGGGTGGGGGGCAGCGCCACCGAAACCATCGGGGTACCGAGCCGAAGGCCCGGCACGGGCCGGTTGGATTTGGGGTCGGCCGAAACGAAGACCCCGTATTGGTTAATCCCCCGGCCCGATACCCCGTCCACCACGAGCATGAAGGCCCGCCGGCCGTTCGTGGCTTCGCCGTCGGCCGGGTCGATGGGGGCGACCGTCCGCCACCGGCCGTCATAAGCCGGGTCGGCCCCCAGTTGGAGCCGGGCCAGGGGGGCGGCCGTCGGAAGCGGATCGTCGATCCCCCGGATGGTCAAGTCGATCCCGCCTTTGCCAAAGAGGAGGTAGCGGGTTTCGGAGCCCGGGTCCGGCCGGTCATGGCGCCCGCCAAGGTCGGCGTCGTAGATTCTCAGGTGAAGCGGGCCCGGCGTCCCCTCGGGAATCTCGATACCGTAAACGGCCCGGTGATGGCGGTCCCCTTCGGCAATGGGAGTTTCCTTTCCGGTAACCACCATCAGGCTGTCGCCCGGCGAGTCGGCGAAGGCGGCCGGCGCGGCCAGAAGAAGGAGAAGCGGGACGATCCAGAGGCGGATGGAGCGCGTTGTCTGCATCTAAGGGTCCTTTCAGGGCGGTTGGATGCCGCGGATGATTTCGGGGAAGCGTCTCAACTCCGCCTTGACGCCCACCACGTCGTACCGTTCAGCCGCCCCTTGGAGGCGGTTTGCGTAATCGGTCAGCGGAACCACGTCGGCCCGGCGGCCCGCTTCGGCCAGGTCCCAAGCAAAAGCGGTGACCTCGTCCATCACCAGGGCCTCGGTCAGGGCCTCCCATCGGGGCCGAAAGCCCTCATCGAGGATCCGGGCCAGTTCGGGGAGCCCGGCTCGGGCGGCCGGCGAAAGGGCCTCGGGATCGACGGAGAGCGGCCCGGTTCCGGCCCTCGAATCGGTTGAAACCGCTGAGCCGGCCGTGTGGGGCAGAAATCGAGTCAATGTCGCCACCAGCGCATCCCGGTCCACCGGCTTGTCCAGCCGGGCGTCGAACTCCGGGGCGTCGGTCCGGGTGGTGGTGACGGCGATCACCGGAACGGACCGGGTGGACGGATCGCTTTTGAGAATCCGGGCCGCCTCGCCCCCGTCCATCACCGGCATCTTGAGGTCCATGAAAATCAGGTCGGGCGCGTACCGCCGGGCCAGGGCCACGACATCCCGGCCGTTGCCCGCCTCCCGGATGGTCAGGCCCAGCGGCGAAAGGAGAGCGGCCAAAAGCGCCCGGTTGTCGGCCCGGTTGTCGGCCACCAGGATCTCCGCCGGCGCAAAGGAGACCGACGACGGGGCGGCATCGTCCCCGCTCCCCGGCGACAATTCCCCCGCCGCCGGAGAGACCGACGGAAGGCGGATCGTAAACCGGCTGCCCTCGCCTTCCTCCCCGGAGACCGATACGGTCCCGCCCATCATTTCCACGAGCCGGCGGGTGATGGTCAGCCCCAGGCCGGTGCCCCCGTACTGAGCCTCGCTCTGGCCGGACCGCTGCTCGAAAGCGTCGAAAATCCGGGCCTTCTGATGGTCGGGGATGCCGATCCCGGTGTCACTCACCCGGATCATCAGGTCCACCGGCCCGTCAGCCTCCCCGGGATGGTCCCCGGCCCGCCGGGCCTCGATGCGGATCGACCCGGACTCGGTAAACTTGACCGCGTTGCCCACCAGGTTGAACAGAACCTGGCGGAGCCGGGCCTCGTCCAGGAGAAGCTCGGCCGGAAGGTCCGGGTCCACTTCCACCGCCAGGGTCAGCCCTTTGTCGGCGATCTGCCGGGAAAAGATCCGCCCCACCTCCTCGAAAAGCCGGCGGGGCGAGGTGGGCCGTTGGTGAAGGGTCAGCTTCCCCGCCTCGATCCGCGAAAGGTCCAACACGTCGGTGATCAGGGTCATGAGCGCCCGGCCGCCGTCCTGGATCGGAGTCAGATAGGCGCTTAACGGGTTGTCGCCGAGCTTTTCGGACAAAACCTGAGTAAACCCCAGAACCGCGTTCATCGGGGTCCGGATTTCGTGGCTCATGTTGGCGATAAACTCGCTCTTGGCCCGGTTGGCCGCTTCGGCCGCATCCTTGGCCTTGACCAGAGCCCGGCGGGCCCGGATGAGAAAGATCGAAAAGAATCCGGAGAGGCTGGCGGCGAAGACGACGCAGAGAAAAACCGCCAGCAGAGCCCAATAGACGATCTGCCGCTTGGTCTCGATGAACAGGGCATAAGCCAGGTGATACGGTTCGACCACCACCACGGCCCAGTCCAGGTGACGGCTGGTGGAAAAGTGGCCGACGTAGGTCTCCCCGTCGTAGTCGAACACCTCCAGTTGAAATATCCGGTGGGTCCCGTCGAGCCCTTCCCGGATGGTATCGAGGATCGGGAATTCCAGGAGCGCCCCCCGGGCAAAGGGGCCGTTTCCGTTGGTGAAAATAACATGCCCCCGGGCGTTGACCAGATAGAGCGCCTTCCGGCCGATGGGCAGGGACCCGGCCAGCTCCGCCAGCGGACGGCTCAAATCAAAGACGCACCGGAGCTTTCCGCCGTCGTCGGAACCGTTTTCCGTAAGGGCCGTGTCCACGGGGAGCAGAACGTCCTGGGCGTCGTCGAGAAGCACCGGCCGGCCGATGGTCACGCCCCGGGGCGGGCTCCCCGCCGCCCTCCGGTCATTCAACCGGAAAAAGGACGCCACCTGGTCCGGGTCCTTGCCCGTGAGATATCGAAGGCGGCTTTCCTTGATGAAATGAACGGGGGCCTCGGCGCCGGGGGTGAACAGGGACAGGGTCACGGCATCCGACGTGTTCTGGAAAAAGGTGCTGAGCAAACGGTTCCGGACCGCCGACGCCCGGATTGCCGGATCGGCCACCACCGCTCCCAGCCGGGACAGGCTCGCCACCCACCGGCTGACGTGGACCCCGTCGATCTGGTCGATGATCTTTTCCGTCAACAGATAGTTGGCCTCGTTCAGGGAGCTCCGCATCTCGCTTTCCACCTTCCGCAGGGTGGCATGTTCGACCAGGGCAAAGGGCAGAAACCCCGTCACCAGAAAGGAGATGAAAAAGACCAGAAAGAGCGAGGGCCGGTCAATGGCATCCATCCGGGCCAATCGTGATTGGAAATCCATTGGAGGCGGCCGGTCCGCGTTACGGCCAGAGGGCCGTGTTTCCCAATTGGTCCCTGACCCGGACCCCGGTCAGGGTAACCCGTCCCTCGAATGGGGGCGGAATGAAAATCCGTCCTTCGAAGTCGCCGGTCTTCCGGTTTAAAATCAGCGGGCCGCTGAACGTTGCCCCGCCATCCCGGGACGCCACCGTCACCGTGATCTCCCCGGTCCGGGCCATCCCGACCCCGTCGTCTTCCGCCGCCACCCGGCAGGTCAAAACCTCCCCGCCCCGGACCGACCCGGGCGACACCCCGCTCCGGCTCGGGTCCACGGCGGGCGGAGTCGTGTCCCGCAGGGACCGCAACGTTCG
>CAZWGY010000047.1:0-2130 GCA_964633575.1 uncultured Desulfobacteraceae bacterium | reverse complement strand
CAACCGCCTTCAGGTGAAAGACATTCATCCCCTCGGACAGCGGCAGGGGGATCGCGAACCGCAAGGAATCCGATTCCGCCGGAGCTTCGGCATCCCCGCCCTCCACCAGTTGATCGTTCAGAAAAAGAGTTACCGGCTCGGAGACTTCTCCCGACAGGATGACTTCTTCCGATCGGGTGGCCGGCGGCGGATCTTCCAGGCGGATCTCCGGGGTAGTCCGGTCCACCGTGATCGAAACGGTGGCCGTTTCCGTCCGCCCGTCGTCGGCCTCCGCCGTGAGGGTCACCTCGTGGGCCCCCTCGGCCAGGGTCAGCACGTGGGCAAACCGCCCGGCCGCTCCCACGGGCCGGCCGTCTATCCGGAGCCGAACGCCAGGCGCCAGGGTCCCCCCCAGGGTGACTTCGGACAGGTTGACCGTCAGACGGCGGGGGGTCTCGAGGGAAATCAACGCCGCCGACGGGTCCGGGCATATCACCTCCCGATCGACCGTGGACCGGTTCCCGGCCCGGTCGATGGCCGTGACCGTCACCATGGTTTCGTCCATCTCCGACAGGACCACGGGATGGGAAAAGGTTCCGTCCGGAGCGGCGGTCACATCAACCCCGTTGACGGTGATCGACACCCCGTCGTCGGTCTCCACCGTCCCGGTCACCGTCACCTCACAGGCCGGACCGAGGCGCGCTCCGTCGGCCGGATGGGTCACCAGGAGATAGGGCGGGTCCTCGTCGATGTTCACGAAAAAGGCGGCCGGATCGGAAAACGGCCCGGCAAAGCCGTCTTCGTCCACCGTGTGCATCCGGAAATAATAAACCCCCTTCCGGGGCGCCGACCAGGTATGCCGGTCCCCGGTGAGCCGGACGGTCTCCAGAAAGGTTTCAAAGTCTCGTTTCTCGGCGATCTCCAGGTGATATGCCCGGGCCTCCGGCACCGGAGCCCATGAAAAGGGGACTGACCGGGAGAAGAATATCTGGTGCTCCAGGGGAGAGGCCATGGGCGGCGGGGGGAGCAGCTTTTGAGGGGCGCTGGGGGGCCGGCCGGATGCCACCTTCGTCCCCTCGTCCTTGCCCACCGTGACCCGTTGCCGGCTGGCGGTTACGTCGATCTCGCCGTCGTAATTGGCGATCCGGGTCACATCGGCCGCGTCCCGGGTGGCCCGGAACCGCTTCGACCGAATGGCCGTCTCGATCCCCGGCGAGGTGATGGAAAAATCCTTTTGCCCGCCCAGTGAGGAGAGATGGGCTAAAACGTCACCCTGGAGCACCACCACCCCGACGCTCAAAACGTCCTTGATGACGTTCTCCTTCATCTCGCCGATGACCGCCATCGAGCTTTCGCCCAGGTGGATCTCGCTGCCGTCCACGAACCGGACCCCTGCCCGGGACGCGACCAGGGTCCGAAGACGCTCCTGCTCCCGAAGATGCTGATCGATCACGGCTTCCAGCCAGACCGGCTCCCGAGGCTTCCGGCTCTGAACCGTCCCCTGCTTTTGAGCCAGAACCGCCGTGACCGACTGGATTCTCCGCTCCCGAGCCTCAGCCAGGGCCGTTTCCGCTGAATCGAGAGCGGCTTTCGCGGATTCCCGCGCCCCGGCCAGGTCCCCCCGGCGTTTCCGGGCCATGGCCTCGTCGATTCGTCCGTTGGCCCCATCCATGGCCTCTTGAGCCAAAACCCCGGCGCCGGTCATCCGGGCATCCCGAGCCGTCCGCCGGGCCGCTTCGAGGGTCTCATCGACCTCCCGGAACAGCTCCACCGGGATCGTCAGCCGCATCCCCGGCCGAAGCTCGCCCGGATGATCAAAACCGTTATAGGTGAGGATCGTTCGCCAGGCGTCCGGAGCGTCCAAATAGGTCTCGGCCAGGCCCCGGAGTGTGGTCCCTTCGTCGATAACCACCTCCACGGCCGCGCCGGTCCCCGGCCAGAACGGGATCGACATCAGGAGCCATATCAAGATAAAGGGCGGGAACCACCGGGATGCCATGGGCTAATGCTTTCATTGGGCGGTTAGTGGTCAGTGGTTAGTGGTCAGTGGTCAGTGGTTAGTGGTTAGTGGTTAGTGGTCGGTGACTGCTTCCAAAAAAACGCTTTATGCTATAAATTCAATATCTGAAAGTCGGCAAAAGATCAAGGCGG